>JANPDB010000248.1:0-5946 GCA_031431255.1 Acidimicrobiia bacterium
ATCCACTCGACCGCCGGGTTCATCGATCCGGGTTTCGATGGCCACATCACGCTGGAGTTGGCCAACGTTGCCAACCTCCCGATCACCATCTATCCCGGCATGAAGATCGGCCAGGTCAGCTTCCTCCGGATGACCAGCCCGGCCGAGCATCCGTACGGTTCCTCGGCCGTCGGCTCGAAGTACCAGGGCCAGCGCGGCCCGACGCCCAGCCGGTACTACGCGAACTTCCCCCAGCGCTGACGCGAGCGCCGCGCGACCTGGGTCAGCTCCCGTCGTTGGGTCAGGATTCGTGCGCCGGTGCACACGAGCTGACCCGGTGCACACGAGCTGACCCAGCGCACACGAGCTGACCCAGCGCACACGAGCTGACCCGGTGACACGAGCTGACCCGGTGCAGACCAGCTGACCCGGTGCACGCGAGGGCTATGCCCCGTGCTTGGTGAGGGCGAGGCGGCAGAGCAGGTCGGTGACGTTGGTGTCGTCCACGAGCGTGCCGCGATGAAGCGTCCAGGCGCCTGCCTCGTCCTGCCCCATGCGTGGCTCGATGCCGAAGCGTGAGCCGAGCACAGAGACCGGGGAGCGCCGCACCGGCGGCCAGGTCCGCCAGAGGTCGACGATGAGCCCGATTGTCTCCGGATCTCCCCGGTCGCGTTCGTACAGATCAAGTGCGGTCAACGCAACGGCCGCCTCGGCACGGGTCTGGGCGATCCACGGTGCGGCCTGATCGCCGATCGGACCGTCGATTTCGAGGTCTTCGAGTCGTTCGAGCCACCACCACAGGTCGGCCGACTCGTCATCGTCGATGACGTTGCGGGCGAGTCGGGCAAGTTCGCTCCCGTCACATGCTCCGGCGAGCAATGCCAGGTTGACGCTGTCGTCGAAGTCCTCCCACGCGATGTCGGCAACGCCTGTCTTCACCCACGCGCCCGCGCTGAGGAGCGCGGGGAGGGAAGGCCACGCCTGCACGCCGGCATTTGCGAGGTACGCGCCGCAGTGCTCGGCCAGGTCGGGATCGCGTCCCTCAAGCGGTCGGAGGAACAGGCGGTCGCTCATCACGGCGTCGTTCACCGGGAAGTTGTCCCAAAGTGCAATCATGCGTCCGTCGACCACTTCTGCAAACGCTTCGGCATGGGCGGCGCTGATGGTGTCGTTGACGACGAATGGACCGGTCCAGCCGATCATCACCTCGGGCGGAAGTTCGGCGGAGAGCGCGGCGAGATACGGCGTCGAGGCGATCGTCGCGTAGTGCGTGGGCACGACGATGACGTGTACGCCCGACAGGTCGATCGCGCCGAGGAGTGCGCTCACGATCTCTACGTGACGCTGCGCATTCGTGACGTCGTCGCCGATGTCGTCGAAGGCGATCATCACCAGCGTGGCGCCGACGTCTACGACCGAGCGGACCTTCGCTATCAAAGCGGCGTTGTCCTCTTCGAGGTCCGCCGGGTCGAGCCCGGGCGCGATAGCGACACCTAGATGGAGGCCGTCGATCGTCAGCAGTCGACGGAATCCGTCGAGGTGTTCGTCGGTGAACGGCTCACGCCACGTGCGGCGATGCAGCGGGTCGGACTTCGGCGCCCACACGTACCACGGCAATCCTGCCGGCACGCATTGCTCCATCACCGCGACCCGCTCATCCCACGACCATGGAGTCCCGTAGAACCCCTCCAACACACCGGCGACCGCGAAGCTCGGCATCAGTTGCGAGACGGGTCGTGGATCGCCGGTTCGAGGTAGATGAGGGTCGCAGTCGGGTCCAGGGATCGTATGCGCGCTTCGGTTTCGTCGATCGCGGCGCTAACTCCGGCGAAGTCGAGCGAGGCATCGAACTCGATCTTTGCCGCGACCAACAACTCCTCCGGTCCGACGTGCATGGTGCGCACGTGGATCAGCCGGCGAACCGAGGGTGACGACTCGATGGCTCCCCGCAGACGCGCCGTGGCCTCAGGCGACGCCGCCTCGCCCAGGAGGAGGCTGCGCATCTCGATGATCAAGATGACGGCAATGACGGCGAGGAGGGCGCCGATCGCGAGCGTGGCGTAGGCGTCCCACACCGGATCGTCGGTGATGAGCGCCATGCCGACTCCGCCGAGGGCGAGCATCAGACCGACCAGCGCACCCGAGTCTTCGAGTAGCAGCACCGGTAGTTCAGGAACCTTCGACGTGCGTATGAAGGACCACCAGCTTTGGTTCCCTTTGAACGGTCGCGATTCGACGATCGCCGTCCGGAACGAGAACGCCTCGAGGGCGACGGCCACGCAAAGGATGCCCACCGCGATGATCGGCTTCTCCAACTCGTGTGGGCGCTGCAACTTCTTGAGGCCCTCGTAGATCGCGAAGAGCGAGCCGAGCGAGAAGAGGATGAGCGCGACGACGAAGGACCAGAAATAGCGCGTCATCCCGTAGCCGAACGGGTGACTCTCGTCCTGGGGCTTCTTGGCCTGGCGCCCGCCGAGAAGGAGGAGACCCTGGTTCGTCGTGTCGGCGACGGAGTGCCCGGCCTCGGCCAGCAGCGATGCCGAACCGGTGAGGAGGAACCCGACGAACTTGGCAACGGCGATGCCGAGGTTGGCGAAGAGAGCCGCCAGGATCGCCTTCGTCCCGTGGCCACCGCCGTGCCCCTCGGCCGTCACGGGGACGTGCGTCGTTTCGTTCATACGGGGCTGCTCACTCTTTCGACGCGACCGCGTTGGGGGTGACGTTCATCTTCGGGACGTAATCGGCGACGGCAACATCCGTCTTGTCGAGACGCACCGTGGCGCGCAATTCCTGGACGCAGGTGGAACACGGGCCGTAGAACTCCTCGTGCACGGACAACCCACAACGCGGACAGGCGAAGTCGAGAAGCGCAAGGGTGTCCACGGCACTCATTGTGGTGCACGCGTCCGGTCGTCGCAGCGTCTTCCCGGCGTCGAGTGCGGCTGAACACCTCCGAGCAGCGTCGGGAGGTGTTCTGCCCCCATATATGGGGGCAACCTCTCTCCCAGTGACAGGTCACTGGTGTTGCGAGCAGTGGAGCGAAGCGAGCGGCGCAGCGCCGGACGACAGAGGGGGCAACCTCTCTCCCAACAACCCTTACAGCGAGGTGACTTCGGCGGCCGCAGAGATGCCGACGCGCTCGGCGTTTTCGACGGCTTCGAGGAGGTGCATGGCGATGTCCTGGACGATCACGTCGTCGCGGCCGTGACCCTTCACCCCGTCGTCCATCATGATGTAGCAGAACGGACATGCCGTGGCCACGCGCGATGCGCCGGTGTCGAGGAGCTCACGCGAGCGCTCGTCGTTGACCTTGGTGCCGGTGTCCTCCTCCATCCACATCCGCGCGCCGCCGGCGCCGCAGCACATCCCCTTGGTGCCGTTGCGGGGAGCCTCGACGATCTGGATGCCCTTGAGCGAACCGAGCACCTTGCGGGGCGCCTCGTACACGTCGTTGTGACGTCCGAGGTAGCAGGAGTCGTGGTACACGATCCGCTCGTCGAGCGAGGCTCCGGCGAGATCGAGACGCCCATCGGCAATGAGCGTCTCCAGCAGCTGGCTGTGGTGGACGACCTCGAAATGACCACCGAGCTGGGGGTACTCGTTGAGCAGCGTGTTGAAGCAGTGCGGGCACTGCGTGATGATCTTCTTCACGCCCATGCCGTTGAGGGTTTCGACGTTGGCCATGGCCAGCATCTGGAAGACGTATTCGTTGCCCGAGCGCCGCGCCGGGTCACCGGTGCACTGCTCGTTCGGGCCGAGCACCGACACATCAATGCCGGCACGCTGCAGCAGCTTGACGGTCGCCGAGGTGACCTTCTTGTTCTTGTCGTCGAACGAACCCGCGCAGCCCACCCAATAGAGGTACTCACTGGTGAGCGGCGAACCCGGCTCGGCTACGGCGACGTCGAGGTCCTTGGCCCAGCCGAGGCGCTCGTTCTGGCCGATGCCCCACGGGTTGCCGGAGTTCTCCATCGAGCGGTACGCGTTGCCGAGCTCGCTCGGGAAGTTCGATTCCATGAGCGACAAGTAGCGCCGCATGTCGAGGATCTTGTCGAGGATCTCGATGTGGACCGGGCAGTTCTCGTCGCACGCCTTGCACGTGGTGCAGGCCCAGATCTCCTCGGACGTTATGCGCTCGAACACGCTTGACGTCTTCACCTTCAGCTCACCGTCGATCGACACCGGCGGCGACACCTGCCCGCCGTTCGGACCGGTCAACGACATCACTGTCCCGATCTTGAGCACGATCTCACGCGGGTCGAGCGGCTTGCCCGTGGCATGCGCCGGACACACTGCGGTGCAGCGTCCGCACATCGTGCAGGCGTCCGTGTCGAGGAGCTGCTTCCACGTAAAATCTTCGATGGTCGAAGCGCCGAACGATTCGAGCGACGTCTCCATCAGGTTCGGCATCGGCCGCATGGCGCCCTTGGGCCGCTCACGGTCCTTCAGATACATGTTGAGTGGCGACGTGAACATGTGGCGCAGCTTGGTGATCGGAAGGATCACCAGGAACGCGAAGAACGCCACGACGTGGAGCCCCCAGAAGAACCGGTGCCAGTTGGCGAGGCCCGATACCCCGTCGAATGCCGCGCTGATCGGGTAGCCGACGTAGCTCCACTTCTCGAACGACGGGCGGCCCACGAGGGCGATGCGGGCACCTTCGGCGAGGAAGCCCGAGACGCCAAGGATGAGGAAGTTGACGAGGATGACGGCGTCTTCCGGACGGTTCTTGATACGGATGCGGTAGACCCGCTGCACGTAGCGGCGATACATGGCCCACAAGATGCCGCCGATGAACAAGAGCCCGGCCGTCTCGCCGAACGCGGCGTAGCCCCGGTACACGTCACCGTGGAGGAACTTGAGACCGTTGGGCAGTTGGTGGTCGATCTCGAGGACGGTCGTCACGGCGAAGAGCCCGATGAAGCCGAAGTAGATCATCGAGTGCATGAGCCCCGCACCGCGGTCACGCATGAGCGTCTGCATGTAGACGCCGGACCGGAAGTCGGCCATGCGGCGCTTGGCGTTCTTCGATGTCGTCCGTCGGTTGTCAGGCGCGCCGCGCTCCCAGTTCTTCACCCGCTGGGAGAAGAGCCAGGCACCCGTCAGGAAAAGGATCGGAAGAACCGTGTAGAACCCGGCCTTGACCGCAGCGGGGATATTGGCGAAGACCGGGCGTTGGATCTCCGAGTCACCGTGCCACTGGTTGACGGTGGCGGCGATGCCCGACCCGGCGGTAACGGTGGCCATCACCCCGCCGACCATGAGCGCCAACACGCTCGGCGAGAGCCGCTTCTTCTTCGGTGTCGTGGACGCGTCAGCCGGCGCAGTTGTCATACGGACGCAAACGGTAGTCGTCGGCGCCTCAGGGGCGTGAACCGGCTGGCTGCTAGACACGTCGAACATGACCGGATCGTCGTCCACGGCAGCGGAAACCGTCGAGGGTCGACGATTGGTGATCGGCGTCGCCGGTGGCACCGGTTCCGGAAAGAGCACGGTGGCCGACCGGGTCATCGACAAGGTCGGACACGACCAGGTGTCGGTGATCGCCCTGGATTCCTATTACCTCGACCAGGCCCACCTTGCTCTGGAGGCGAGGGCGGCAGTGAACTACGACCACCCGGAAGCCTTCGACTGGGAGCTCCTGCGCGTCCACGTGCAGGCCCTGATCGACGGCACACCGGTGGACGTCCCCGTCTACGACTTCTCGACGTTCACCCGCACCGATCGGGTCGAGACGCTCCAGCCGGCACCGATCGTGGTCGTCGAAGGCATCCTGGTGCTGTGGGACGCCGACCTCCGGGCGCTGATGGACCTTCGCGTCTTCGTCGACGCCGACCCCGACGTCCGATTCATCCGTCGATTGATGCGCGACGTTGCCGAGCGGGGGCGCACCACGGAATCCGTCATCAACCAGTATCTCGAGACGGTACGTCCCGCCCATCTCAACTTCGTCGAACCGTCGAAGCG
>JANPDB010000249.1:0-3849 GCA_031431255.1 Acidimicrobiia bacterium
CCGAGGACGCCGTTCTTGTCGATCGACATCTGGGCAATGACGGCGTCACGAACCTCGGGCCGGCGGAGGCGACCCACTCGTTCGGCGAGCGGCAGATCTTTGATGTCGCGATACGCCTCGGAGTACATGAAGGGATTGAGAGTGGCCTCGAAGCCCAGCAACAGACCGACGGCCCGCGCGCCGACCTGACCGCGCATCGGAACACCCGCAGCCGTGGCTTCGGCGAAGAGGTCAAGCTCTCGACGCCAATCATCCGGACGCTTCGCGCCCTGGGCGATGGACACCGAAATCGGTCGGCCCGACTCTGCCGCCATGCGGCGGAACAGCGCGAGTTCTCCGTCCAGGTCGAGGAAGTCGCTGACGACCTGCAGCACGCCTTTGCCGGCCGCAGCCATGCCCTGCGCGATGCCAACCAGCTCATCGGCTTCCGCCCGCAATGACGGCGTCGGCTCTCCCCTGCTCGAACGATGGTTCAACGTGCGTGAGGTACTGAAGCCAAGTGCCCCAGCAGCGACTGCCATCCGAGCGATTTCCGCCATCTGGGCGATGTCGTCAGGGGTCGCCGGCTGCTGCGTGGCACCCCGCTCTCCCATCACATGCAGGCGGACTGCGCCATGGGGCAACTGGGCACCGAGGTCGATGTCGCGCGGCCGTCGATCGAGATAGTCGAGATACTCGGGGAAGCTCTCCCACTCCCAGCTGAGCCCCTCGTGAAGTGCCGTTCCGGGAATGTCCTCGACACCCTCCATCAGCTCGATCAGGCGCTCCCGGTTCGATGCCATGACCGGGGCGAAGCCGACGCCGCAGTTCCCCATGACGACCGTGGTGACACCGTGCCAACTCGACGGGGCGAGCGCACTGTCCCATGTGGCCTGCCCGTCGTAGTGGGTGTGGATGTCGACGAAACCAGGCGCTACGAGTGAGCCGTCGGCATCGATTTCTCGGTATCCCCGACCGTCGAAGTTTCCCACCGCGGCAATCACGCCGTCGCGGACAGCCACGTCGCCAAGAAACGGCTCCAGACCAGCGCCGTCGACAACCGTGGCATTGCGGATCACGAGGTCATAGGTGGTCATGGCAAGCCGTTCCCCTCAGATGTGCGACGGCGTTCACGTCGTGCCCGAAAGGTAGTACCCCGTGGCCGAAAAGTCCCGGCGGCGTACGATCGGCGGTGGTCGGTTTGCCAAGCTCACCGTGATCTGCGCCGCGTTGACGCACCCGGGTCAGGCGACGGTGAAGCTCGACGTGACGATCTTGCGATCGTTCATGAAGAGCGTCACCGCATGCTTGCCCTTCGGCCATCCTCCGGGGGGCAGAAGATAGAAGTTGCCATCGACGGCCTTCTTGTTCTGGTCGAGAGTGACGCTGCGAGTCGCGCCCGGTGCCACCTTGCCGTTGACGGTCCATTGCGCCTCGACCCAGCTTCCGACACCGAAATCACCGGTGAAGAGCAGGTAGACGGTGTCGGTGGGAGCAAAGGTCGATGTCGCGCTCGGTGTCGTCGACTTCGACAGCATGGTGGTCGCGATCCTCGACGCGATGGCGGTCGCTGGCACGATGACCTCGAACGGATAGGTCCCGGCCGGTCTTCCGTCGGTCGTCACCTTGACCTGGTAGCTCGTCCCGATCGGGAGCGCTTGCTTGGGGCCGGGAGTGAAGTTGAATTTCGCATACGTGTCCTCACCAAAGGAGAAGAGCAGGCCCTTGTTCACGGAGCTGAGGTCCACGTCGGCCGAGCCGATCGGTTCGCCCCGGAAGCTCCATGTCGCTTCCACCTTGCCGGACTTCGGCCGGCCCTTGATCTTGAGGAGTAGGAACACCGTCTCGGTGCCAAGGAATTTGGTCGTTACGCCTTTGGCCTTGAAGTCGCTGGTTACCTCACGAGCGAACGTCGCCTTGCTGATCGTGATCCCCTTGGCCGACGCCGGCCCGGCAGTCAACACCCCGGTACCGAACAGCAACGAGCCCGCAAGGAAGGTCGCAATGCGGGCGGTCGCCTGGCGGCGGGTACTACTCATCGGCGGTTCCTGGAAGTCCATCTCGGAATCCTCGCAGCCAAACGCCGTTCGCGGCGAACCGCCGCGCCGGTCATGCGAGGGAATCACGGTGAACGACTGACGCCGAGTCGAGACGATTAGGACGCAAGGACGAGACGGAGGAGGCCAACCGCGTGGAGAGCCGGATCAGCCCGGCCACGCGACGAGTGCAGTTCTGAGCTCGCTGCGGTATTCCGTCACCCGTTGCACCTTTCGGTCTTCGTAACCGCGGACGATGTCGGGGAGCGAGGCGATGCGCACAGCTTCCGCATGGTTCGCCGCGGTGAGGCCTTTCCGCAGCCCCTCCACGACGCTCAGATACTCAGCGAGGAGTTCGCGTTCGAGCCGGCGTACGTGGGCTCGGCCGAACGGGTCGAGCTTGGTTCCGCGGAGTCGCTTGCCTTTCGCCAATGCCACGATCGCCGGACGGGTCCACGGGCCGAGGGCGATCTTTCGGTCCATGCCGAGGGCCCGGAGCATCGGGGGATGCAACTTCCACGTGACCTTCGCTCCCCTACCTCCCACTGCCTCGGCCGCGGCCGTGGCCTCGGGGGACAGCAGGAGGCGGGCGACTTCGTACTCGTCCTTGTAGGCGGTGAGCTGGAAGAGGAAACGGGCGACCGCTTCGGTGAGCGCGAACCCGGCGCCGAGCCGTTCCTCAGTGTCGGCGACTATGTGCAGTGTCTCGAGATACGTCCGGGCGCACGGCTCGTCCTGGAAGGCAGTCAGCTCGGCGACACGGGAGCGCAAGAGGTCGGTGAGCCCGGTGCGGGCGCCGAGGCTCTCGACGGCCGCGACGAGACGAGACGGCACGGCCGGCGTCGCAATCGGTTGCGGAGCGACCGCAGCAAGGGCGTCATGGACCGCTGCCGGGTTCGCCACCGACGCCCGGCCCCACCGGAACGCCGCGAGGTTCTTCTCCACCGCGACGCCGTTCAGGGTGATTGCCTCCTCGATCGACGAGGCGTGCAACGGGATGCACCCGGCCTGCACCGCGGCGCCGAGGACGGCGATATTCGCGGTGGTGGCGTCGGTCAGCATCGCCACCGTGATCCCGCCGGCATCGAGGACGACCGGTTCGTTGCCGGAAGTGTCACGAAGACGCCCCAGGAGCGCATCCGTAGAAGGGGCGATCCGCCGCGGGTCGATCACGATGGCTGATGTCGGGGTCGAGGTGGTGGACGCGACGACACGCGCGCCGCTCCCCAGCGAGCCGAGCATCGTTGCGCCTGCGCCGACGAGAAGGTCGAACGCGAGGAGCACGTCGACGCTTTCCCGCCCGGCCTTGTTCGACGCATGGCCGAGCGAGGTGCCGATGCGAACATCGCTCACCACCTGCCCGGCCTTCTGGGACAGGCCGGTCTGATCAAGGCCGATGACTTGGCGACCTTCAAGCATGGCGGCCGTGCCCAGAACCTGGCTGACGGTGACCACACCGGTACCGCCGATACCGGCCAGCCGAATCGTGCAGTCGTCGCTGTCGATGACGAGGACGGGATCAGGGAATACCGTAGGTGCACTGACGTTCTGAGCGCGCAGCCTGGCCGTCGCCGCAACGGCTTCGGCATCGACCTCGACGGTCATGAAGCTGGGGCAATCACCCTGCAAACAGGACGCATCGAGGTTGCAGCTCGTCTGATCGATCTTCGTCTTTCGTCCGAACTTCGTTTCGGTCGGCTGCACCGACAGGCATCCGCTGGTCTCGCCGCAGTGGCCACATCCTTCGCACACCCGTTCGTTGATGACGACGCGGAACGTCGGGGCGGGCACAACACCGCGCTTGCGGTCCCGCCGGAGCTCAGCTGCGCAGTCC
>JANPDB010000250.1:0-1744 GCA_031431255.1 Acidimicrobiia bacterium
CGACAAGGTGGTCGAGAAGGATCTGGTCCAGTACGCCACCGGCACACCGGCGGAGGTGCTGGCTCGATTCCAGGGCGTCGTCGGGAGTACCCGCCGACCACCGGCACCCGCCTATGTACCGCTCGGCGAGATACTGGTGAAAGGAGAGGACATCCGGCGAGCGCTCGGGTCGAAAGGCGACCACCCTCGGGAACACCTGGTCGCCATCGCCGACGCGTACCGCAAGACCGGCAAGCCACTCAACGGGAAGAAACGCAGCACCGGGCTCCGGTTCGTCGCCGACGACATCGAGTGGTCGGCCGGCGAGGGACCGGAGGTACGCGGCCCGGCCATGTCACTCATCCTCGCCATGGTCGGGCGGAGTCGGGCGCTCGACGACTGCACCGGTCCCGGGGTCGAGATTCTTCGGGGTCGCTGACCGGCAACGCCCGTCACCGGCGCTGACGGGACGAGGGTCATGAACGATTCGTCGACGCAGCGCGTTATCGACGCGCTCAGTTCACCGGTGCGACGCGAGATCCTCTGGCTCGTCTGGGATCGTGAGCTCCCGGCCGGCGAGATCGCCGCGTCGTTCGACCTCGGCGGGGCAACCATCTCCGAGCACCTCCAGGCGTTGCGCAACGCCGGCCTGGTGACGATGCGCGTCGACGGCACGTTCCGCCGCTACCGCGCCGACCGGAACGCTGTCGCCGGTCTCCGACCGCTGCTGCGCGAGGACGAACGGAAGTGGTTCCCCGGAACCACTTCCCAGCCCATCGCTCCTGGTCGGACCTCGGCGGTGGTGGTCGTCGAGACCGACGCAGCATGTGACGAGACCGAGGCGTTCCGCGCCTTCACGGATCCCGCGATCTACAGCCGCTGGGCGGGCGTCCCCGTCACGCTGGCCGGTGGTCACTTCGCCGCCGAGATGGAGTGGGGGCTGCGCGTCCGCGGCACCTACGACCACGTGATCAAGCCGTCGCTCATCGTCATGACGTGGGACTTCGAGGCCGAGCAGGTGCCCGTTCCAGGTGCCGGCCAGCGCGCGTACCTCGAGATCACGCCGCTATCTGGCGGCTGCCATCTCGAACTCCACCAGCTAGTCCGCTCGGAGACCGAGGCGCGGTACATGGAACGTGCGTGGGGCGTGATGCTTGCCCGCTTCCGCGACGGGGTCCGCGCCGCCCTTGACCCCGAGGTCATGGTGGCGCCACGACCGCGGCGGCCGCGAAGCTCACCGACGTAGCGGTCGGCGCGCTGATTGCGGGTCAGCCGTCTTCGGCCGAACCGCCGACGATGTCGTCGGCGTAGCGGGAAACGCGGTCGATGATCATGTCCACCGCAGCGGGCGAGAGATTCCTGTCGGTCATCGTTTCCAGCAGGTGCTGGGTGAACAGGGTCAGCTGCGCGGTGCCGATGTGGCGACCAGCGTGGGCATCACGCAACGAGGTACCGGAAAACTCGATCGGGCCGCCCAGGGCGGCACCGAAGAACTCGAGTTGCATGCGCTCGAGCCGGTCGCGGTGGGCATCGTCGAAGAAGGGCCTGAGCTCCGGGTCGGCGAACACTCGTCGGTAGAAGTCGCCGACAAGCTCCCGAACCGCCGTCTCGCCTCCGACCTCGTCGTACATGGTTGGCTTCACGCGACACCACCTTTCTCGCTGTCCGTTTCAGCGTACGAACGAGTGGCGCTGCAAAACAGGGCCGAAAGCCCTTCCCGCCGCGGTACGCGGCTGGGACTGTAGCGCTGGGTCGCTCCCAGAGC
>JANPDB010000251.1:0-3661 GCA_031431255.1 Acidimicrobiia bacterium
GGTGCGGCGTCGAGAATGCGTTGGGCGGTTACGACGACGGCAGGATGGAGGTAGCCAGCTTCCCGACCTTCGGGTTGTCCGAGGTCGAGGTGGACGACGTCACCCGAGTTCTGCATCGAGCCATGCGGTCTCGTCGTTACGGAGTTCACCGTGCAGTTGGTGGCCGATGTGGTCCTGCCGCAACGCGCGGACGGCGAGAGCAACCGTGTTGCCGACGGTCGTGTCGAGTTCGGCCGCAAGTCGCTTGAGTTCTTCGTGGGTGCCGACATCGATCCGAACGCTCGTACTCTGCATGCAAATCAGCATACACCGCGCCAGAGTCACATCATCGCTCGTGCTCGACTCGGGCCGAAGCCGAGTGGTCTCGCTGGCTCGGTGCCGGTGATTATCTGGAGCATTATCGGGCGCCGCCGGATAACTCTCGGCGCCCCCACGACCACTTGCGTCGAGCGCGCATAGCGGGCAATCTGATCAGATGGCGAGGTACGGCAAGCGACTGACACGCCATCGGTCGGGCCGCTGACGAGTCGGATCGGTTCGTGGGGAATCGCCGTGGTCGCCCTGGTCGTGAGCGGAACGGCCACACTGCTGTTCGGTTACCTTGCCTACTTCTGCTGGTTTGTGGCCGACCCGGGTGATGTCGCGGCAGGTCTGCTGTGGCTGGCGGTCGCACTCGCCGCGCCCGTCGCCGATCTACTCGCACGATGCGTGGGGATGCGCGGCGGCTCGCAGGGACCGGTCCTGTTGACGCGAGTGAGTGCAACCGCACTTGTGACCACGTTGGCCGCGTTCTGCCTCTACTTTCGGCTGCACGTTCTCGCTGCGCTTCTCCTGTGACCCGCCCCGATCTGCTGCGAGGCACGCTTGACTGAAGCCGAAACTGGAGATCAAACGAATGGCGCACATCGAACTGAGGACAGAGATCGACGCATCGGTCGAGGTGGTTTTCGACCTTGCCCGCAGCATCGACGCCCACCTCGGTTCGATGGGCAAGTCGCGTGAGCAAGCGATCGCCGGTGTCACAAGCGGGCTGATCGGGCTGGGTGAACAGGTCACCTGGAAAGCGACGCACTTCGGGGTGCCGTTCAAGATGAGCAGCAAAGTGACCGTGATGGCGGCTCCGGATCAGTTCGTCGATGAACAGATCAAGGGACCGTTCCGACTATTCCGTCACGAGCACCGATTCGAGCGACGTGGCAAGGCCACCCTGATGATGGATATCATCGACTTCAGGTCACCAGTCGGGCTGGTCGGTCGGATGGTCGACCGGCTCGTTCTCGAGCGTTACATGGCGAAGCTCATCAAGGAGCGGAACGACTTCCTCAAGACGGCCGCCGAGGCGCAGCCGCATCCCGACTGAGTCTCGTTCGAAAGCGTGCAGAACTGTAGATAGGCACGCTTGCCACCGAGCTCGGCCTCAGCAAGGACATGTGCGCACGAGCCCTTCGGACTCTTCGCTCCTCCGGCCTCATCGACGTCGACACCACTCGTACCGAGTACGGCCGCTTCGGCACGATCCGCTACCGATTGCTCGCCCCACCCAAGCTCCTACGTGCACAGACGAACCAAGCCCACGACGTCGACCCACCCCAGCCGGCAGCACGATCGACACCTCGTCCCCAGCCCACCGGACCCTCCGAGCAGCTGACGCTGCTCGCCTTCGATTGACGGACATGCCCACCCGCTCACGTCGGCAGCAACCAAACAGCACGATGAAGCTTCACGAACGGGCATCACGCAGCCCGATCTGGTGCCTCAGGCCAGCCGATCGAGCAGCTCGGATGCGCTCGCCGCGAGCATCGGGAGGCGATCCGCGATCGTCGCCATTCGAGGGTCGGTGCTCTCGCCGCGCTTCCAGCGTCGGTGTAACTGTTGGATCACGACTCCTGTCTTCCAGAGCGCGAACGCCTCGAACCACGCGACGCCCGACACGTCGATCCCTGTCCGCCGCGCATAGTGTGCGGTGATCTCGGCCCTGGCCGGAAGCCCCATCGACAGCAAGCCCTCGTGACTGATCCGGCGTTCGCCCGGCGCGTCGGACGGGTCGGGCCAATAGTTGAGGAGCGTTCCCAGATCGACGAGGGGCTCGCCGACCGTGGTCATGTCCCAGTCGAAGATCGCCGCGACCCGATCGGGTTCGCCCGCACGGAATTGGCAGTTGTCGAGCTTCAGGTCGTTGTGCACGAGCGAGACCCTGGTCGGCGCGGGCACGGAGGCTGCGAGTCGCTCGGGGATCTCATCCATCTGCCGGGGGCCGTCATCGGGCCGGACCAGGCTCCAACGCGTCGACCAGCCCGCGACCTGGCGCGCGGCGAAGCCATCGGGCTTGCCCAGATCGCTCATCTCGGCCGCCGCGACATCGACCAGGTGAAGGTCGGCCATCGCGTCGACGAGAGCGAACGACACTCTCCTTGCGACGTCGGCCATCCCGGCAAATGACGCGGGGAGCTCTCCGCGGATCACCTCACCGACTCTGCGTTCCATCACCACGAAGTCCGACCCGATGACTTCGTGATCGGTGCACAGCACGAACGCTCGAGGTGCACGGTCGAACACCCGCCACAGTCTCGACAGGACGCGGTACTCGCGTTTCATGTCGTGAGCCCCGGGAGCGACGACGCCGAACGGCGGGCGGCGCATCACGAGCTCACGATCGCCGAAGCGGAGCAGGTAGGTGAGATTCGCCGAGCCGTTGGGGAACTGGAGCACGTCCATCCGGGAGTGATCGGTCGCAAGGTCCTCGATGGTGCGGCGGAGCTCGGCCTCGAGCGCGTCCCAGTCGAGTTCCTCGCCCGGGCGAACGTGCGCCAGCTCCGGAGGCGTCGCCTCGCTCATCCCAGCTCCCCGTCGAGCTCTTCTTGGAACTCGGGATCGGTCTCGAAGTCCCATGCCATGGTGGTCCCCTCAGGTCGTGGTCCAGCGAGTCCGTCCGAGTGTCACATGCCCAGGAGCGCCGAGCCAAAGGACGGTCAGCTGTGCCGGCCGTCGAAGCTCGGCACTGCGGCGTTGATCGGGGTGAAGAAGACACGGGCACGTCGGTCTGCGAGGCTGAGGCCATGCGCTATCGACGACTGGGCCGCACCGCCCTCCAGGTCAGTGAGTTGTGTCTCGGCACGATGAACTTCGGGCCGCAGACGCCCGAGGACGAATCGTTCGCGATCATGGACCGGGCGCTCGAGCTCGGGATCAACTTCTTCGACACTGCGAACCGCTACGGCGGCGACCAGGGTGCCGGCGCCACTGAGTCGATCATCGGCCGGTGGTTCGCCCAGGGCGGCGGGAGGCGGGACAAGATCGTCCTGGCCACAAAGCTCTTCGGAGCGATGTCTGCGTGGCCGAACGACGGCCGACTGTCGGCACGCCACATCCGGATGGCGTGTGAGGACAGCCTTCGGCGGATGCAGACCGACCACATCGATCTCTACCAGATGCATCACATCGACCGGACCGCGCCATGGGACGAGGTCTGGCAAGCGATGGACACGCTGATCCAGCAGGGCAAGATCACCTATGTCGGCAGCAGCAACTTCGCCGGTTGGCACATCGCTCGGGCGAACGAAGCCGCCGCCCGACGCAACACGCTCGGTCTCGTGAGCGAGCAGAGCCACTACAACCTCTTGGTGCGGACCGTCGAACTCGAGGTGCTTCCGGCATGTCGCGA
>JANPDB010000252.1:0-1858 GCA_031431255.1 Acidimicrobiia bacterium
CGGTCCACCGCCCCGCGCCTGCTCCGGTCGACGGCGGGGCGAGCGCCGTGTCTTCGTCGAAGTGTGATCGAGTCATTCCCTGGTACCTGGTTGTTGGAGCCTGAAGCGTGTTGCGAGCAGTGAAGCGGAGCGGAGCGGCGCCGAACAAGTGCAGCATTTGGTCATTGACGTTAGAGCGGAAGGGGTTGGGCCGACCATTTCGTACAGTGGTCGGTCCGATGGGTGATCTGGTGTTGTTGCGAGATGTTGCGGTGTCCTACGACGCCCGTTCCTATGCACTGGGCGGTGTGGACCTGTCGATCTCGACCGGGGAGCGATGGGTGGTGATCGGCCCGAACGGTTGCGGCAAGTCGACCCTCGTTCAGTTGCTGTCGGGTTTCCTTCATCCGTCACGGGGGACGTACTCGTTGCTCGGTGCATCGCTTGGTGCCGGTGTGGATTGGCGGGTGCATCGGACGCAGATCGGCTTCGTGAGTGCGGCGCTGGCCAAGCAGATGCGTCCGCAGGTTCGTGCCGTTGATGTGGTGATGACCGCGCTCTACGGGGCTCTCGAGCCGTGGTGGCACGAGTACACCGACGCCGATCGTGCTCGTGCCCTGGGGCTGCTCAACGCGTCGGGGTACGGCTACGTCGCCGAGCGTGAGTTCGGCGTGCTTTCCGAGGGGGAGCGCCAGCAGGTGCTGCTGGCCCGGTCGCTGATGCGCCCACCGAAGCTGTTGGTGCTCGATGAACCGGCGGCCGGACTCGACCTCGGAAACCGCGAGCGCCTGATCGCCCGTCTCGCGGTGGTGGCGGCCACGCCGGCGGACGGCCCCGACGGGGTTGCCGGGTTGGTGCTCGTCACCCATCATGTGGAGGAGATCGCTCCCGGATTCACTCATGCACTGTTGTTACGGGCAGGTCGGGTGGTGGCGTCGGGGCCGATCGTCGAAGTGCTGACCGATGCCAACGTGAGCGCGGCGTTCGACCTCGGCGTGCGTCTCTTTCATGAGGACGGTCGTTGGGCGGCGAAGGTCCGTCTGTCCTGAGCCTGCGCTCAGCCTGCTTCGGCCCGGTTCGGTGGGCGGTCGGTTGTGATTGGGGCCGTTCGGCGTCCTAACGTTGATGCCTCATGGAACTCAACGGATTTTCTGCCATCGTCACCGGAGGGGCGTCGGGTATCGGCGAAGCCTCCGCTCGGATTCTCGCCGCGAAGGGGATGAAGGTCGTCGTCGCTGACCTCGATCGTCAGTCGGAGAAGGGTGAGGCCCTCGCCAAGGAGATCGGCGGCGCCTTCGTGCCGTGCGACGTGGCTGACACGGCTCAGGTGAGCGCAGCGGTGGCGACTGCGGTGGAGATGGGCTCGCTCCGGGCACTCGTGAACGCCGCCGGTATCGGCTGGGCGTCGCGCACGATCGGTCGGGATGGCTCGCCGCATGACCTCGACGTGTACCGCAAGGTCATCGAGATCAACCTCATCGGCACGTTCAACTGCATCCGTCTCGCCGCGTCGGCGATGAACTCGAACGAGCCCGATGCCGACGGTGCCCGTGGTGCGATCGTCAACATCGCTTCGGTGGCGGCGTTCGACGGTCAGATCGGCCAGGCGGCGTATGCATCGTCGAAGGGCGGCGTTGTCGCTCTCACGCTGGTGGTCGCCCGCGACCTGTCGGCGTCGGGCATCCGGTGCAACTGCATCGCCCCGGGGCTCATCGATACGCCGATCTACGGCACCGGTGAGGCGAGCGAGGCGTTCAAGGCGGCGCTCGGCAAGGACGTCCTCTTCCCGCAGCGCCTCGGCCACGCGAGCGAGTTGGGCTCGATGGTCGGTGAGCTGATCAGCAACTCCTACATGAACGCGGAAACGATCCGCGTCGAC
>JANPDB010000253.1:0-1772 GCA_031431255.1 Acidimicrobiia bacterium
GGAGGTCCGAGGGGCGGCGCTCCGCGGACGAGGTCATCAAAGACCACGAGGAGGAATGCCACCGTCTTGCCCGACCCGGTCGGCGCCTCGAGCAGGACATCGCTTCCCGGCCGGAGCCGCGCCAGCTCA
Source organism: Acidimicrobiia bacterium (assembly GCA_031431255.1). Classification (GTDB taxonomy): domain Bacteria; phylum Actinomycetota; class Acidimicrobiia; order Acidimicrobiales; family JANYDT01; genus JANLQX01. The sequence goes on from JANPDB010000253.1 coordinate 130, forward strand.
CGCACTTCGAGCTGGAAGGGATGGAGAGAGGTGATGCCCATGTCGGAAATGAGGTCGTCGACGGAGCGCGTCATCATGGGTTCTGCTCCATCGCCCGTGCAGTCTTCCAGCGCAGCGGCCTCCCGCGACCACGGGCCGTAGAGCGGATGCTCAAAGCGCGATGCGGTGGTTCCGCTCAACGCCCCAGTACGGTGGTGATGATGAGTGCTGAGCAGGCTGAGCAGGCTGAACAGGCAACGTCGGGGCCCGCCAGCCGTCGACGGGGTCGTCGACCGGTCTCGGTCACCGGCGATGAGACCCGTGAACGGATCGTGCAGGCCGCCATCGACACCCTCGACGCGGAAGGCATCGTTGGCACCAGTGCTCGGGCCATCGCCCGTCGTGGGGCCTTCAACCAAGCGCTGATCTTCTACCACTTCGGCTCGGTCGACGGTCTGCTCATCGAGGCCGCCAGGGCCGAAGGAACGAAGCGTGCAGTCCGATACACCGAGTCGCTGGGGAAGGTGTCGAGCACCCGGGAACTGATCGCCGTCGCCCACGAGATCCACCGCCACGAACAGAGTTCCGGTTCGGTCAACGTGCTGGCCCAGCTTCTCGCGGGAGCAAACGCGTCCCCACAGCTCCGCGAGGGCATTCACCTCGGGATGGAGCCGTGGATGGCGCTGGTCCAGGAGGCCATCGTCCGCGTGCTCGGGGGATCGTCGATCACCGCGCTCGTGGATCCGGCCGACGCCACCTATGCCGTGGCGTCGCTGTTCATCGGCATGGAGCTCATGGCCCTTCTCGACCCGAGCCGCGACCGACCCGAGACGCTTTTCGCCGCCGTCGCCCGGCTGGCCCCGATGATCGACGCGATGCTCGCCGCCACCCCGGCGGCACCCGCGTCCTGAACACTGCCGGGGCCCGGCCTCGTCGCGGCCGATCACGTCCTGACCGCCTACGATCCAGACGAGCCCACCCGTCACGAGGTACGCCATGTCCGATCCGTCCCCGTCCCGCCCGCGTGCGGCCCTCTCGTACGCCAGCGGCACGTCGACCATGCCGCTCCTCGGCGAGACGATCGGCTCGAACTTCGAGCGGGCGGTGGGCCGGTTCAGCGACCGCGAAGCACTCGTCTCCTGCCACCAGGGGCTTCGATTCACCTATGCCCAGCTCAACGACGCGGTCGACGACGTGGCGCGGGGTCTCCTCGCCCGGGGGCTCGAGATCGGGGACCGGGTCGGCATCTGGTCACCGAACTACGCCGAGTGGACGATCGTGCAGCTGGCCACCGCCAAGATCGGCGTGATCCTCGTCAACATCAACCCGGCGTATCGCACCCACGAGCTGACGTATGCGCTCAACCAGTCCGGCTGTCGGCTCCTCGTCGCCGCTCCGTCGTTCAAGACGAGTGACTACCGGGCCATGGTGGCATCGGTGCTGGAGGAGCTCGACGTTCTCGAGGACACGGTCTTCCTCTTCTCCGACGACTGGACGCAGCTCATCGAGCAGGGGCGCACGGTGCCGTTCGAGCGCGTCCGAGAGCGAAGTGCGCTGCTCCAGTTCGATGACCCGATCAATATCCAGTACACGAGCGGAACGACCGGCTTTCCGAAGGGCGCCACACTCAGCCACCACAACATCTTGAACAACGGCTTCTTCGT
>JANPDB010000254.1:0-2774 GCA_031431255.1 Acidimicrobiia bacterium
CGAGATGAGCGAGTAGAGCGCCATCGCCACCTTCTTTGCCGACAGGAAGTTGTCGCGCATCGGCATCGAAAGCGAGAGGTCGAGCATCAACACCGTGGACGATCGCACGAGCGTTTCCGACTGCTCGATCTCGAAGTCGTCTGGCGTGAGGCGTACCGGTGTGCCGCCCCCACTCCGACGGATCGCATTGCGCACCGTCTTCTCGATAGACAGGTTGAACGGGTCGCCGAACTCGTACTGCTTCGTCTCGTACGTCCGCTCCTGACCCATGCCCGTGCGGCGAAGTTCGTGACGGCCGAGCTTGTCGCGGGCCATCTTCGAGAAGAGCTCGCCCAACGCGTTCGCACCCACTCTGCGGATGCCCTTCGGCGTGAGCTCGAGGCGACCTTCCTTGTTCTCGACGAGTCCGGCCTCCGAGAGCATCTTCGTGAGCTGGGCGAGCCGATCGAGAGATCGGGCGGCGTCGTCGCCGAGGAGGTCCTTCGCCGCTTTGATGTCGACGTCGGCGAGCCCCCCGGGCTGGGTAGCGTTGCGGAGCAGGTTCTCGAGCGAGTCGATGTTGCCGAGCTCATCCATGAGACCCATGGCGTCGCCCATGCCGACGCCCTCATCGCCGGAGAAGCCGTAGCCCTGCCCCCAGCCCATCTGGGGGAACGCCTGCTGGAGGTTCTGGCCGAGCTGCTCGATCTGCCAGCGCAGGTCCATGTCTTCGAGGAGCTGATCGCTGAGGGCCTTGAGCTGCGCCCGCTGCTCGGGCGTCATCGAGTTCAGCATCTTCTGTGCTGCGGCCATCTGCTGAGCCATCTGCTCGAGGAGCTCGTCGAGGGTCTGGGGATTATCGGGGAAGTAGTCGCCGAACTTCTCCATGAACTCGGAGAACATCTGCTCGGTGTCCGCGCCGTTGTTCTTGGCTTCGAGCATCTTGTTGAGCTCGGAGTACATGTCCTTCATGCGGGCCATGTCCTCGGGCGTCATCTCGCTGACACTCTTCTGCATCCGGCTGAGCTGCTGCTCCATCAGCTGGTTTTTCAGCTGCTCCATCAGCTGCTCGAACTGCTGACGCGCCTCCTCGGAGACGAAGTCGTAGTTCTGGAGCTGCTGCACCCGACCGGCGAGATCCGGAGGCAGGAAGTCGAGCTGCATGTTGCGGTCGGCCGACATCGCCTCAGCGGTCTCCTGGCGACGATCGTCGCCGGATGACTTCGCCTTGTCGACGATGTCCTCGATCGCCCGGCGCTCCTGCTCCACGACCTGTTCGAGCGCCTGGTTGATCTCGTCGTAGACACCGCCGAGGTCGTAGCGCTCAAGGGTCTGCTCGCGGCGTTCGCGAAGTTTCTCGAGCATCTCGCGCAAACCCTGCACACGATCGCCGTTGCGGTCCTCGAACCCTTGCTGCAACATCTTGCGGAGCGCCGCGTTGAGGTCGCCGTGGTAGAGCAGATCGTCGTTGAGCTGGGCCATGACCTCGTCGGCGTCGAGGTCGAAGCCGACTTGGGTTCCGTCCCAGCGGGAGTAGGTGAGTCGGCGGGCCATGGCGGTCTCGTTTCGTCGGCGATCGAGAAAGGATGCGTGCTTATCGAGCGCGATAGGTGGATTTCGAACCGGCAGCGTCCTTGTTGAGACGCTTCGACAGATGGAGGCCTTCGAGGATGAACTCCAGGGCCGACGCCTGCAGCGGACCTGACGGCGCCTTCCCGACCAGCCCGCGCACGGCATCGCGCATCGGCTCAGCCTCGGCGACGTTCAGCGCAGCGGCGTAGTCCTTCGCGGTCTGGTCGTCTCCGGCGTGGATCACGAGTCCACCGTCGAAGGCGGTGATGACATCGCGCAGAGTCTCCATCTTGCAGCGATCCTTGAACACGGTGAGGGTCGCAGCCTTGAAGAGCTTGTCGACGATCGAACCTTCGCGCTCGTCGAGCGACTCGATCTCGACCTTGCCCTGCGTTGACGCCATGAGGCTCTCGAGATCGCTGATACGGGGGACGGCGTCGGATTCCTTCGCCCGAAGGGCACGGCGCAGCGACGCAGCGACAAGGGTTTCGTGGTTGGCGACGGTGAGCCGGACCGAGACGCCGGAGCGCTGATTGACGCTGCCGCTCTGGCGGGCGAGTTGGCTGAACGTGGCCACGATCTCCGACATGAACTCGGGGACGGTGACCGTGATGCCTTCGACCGGAGCCGGTGGCATCGCTTCCTGCTTGACCACTTCGAGTTCGATGCTCGTCTCGAGCGGGTAGTGCGTACGGATCTGCGCACCGAAGCGGTCTTTGAGTGGCGTGATGATGCGGCCACGGTTCGTGTAGTCCTCGGGGTTGGCCGAGGCGAGGAGGACGAGGTCGAGCGGCAGGGAGATCTTGTAGCCGCGGATCTGCACGTCGCGCTCTTCGAGGACGTTGAGGAGACCGACCTGGATCCGCTCGGAGAGGTCGGGCAGCTCGTTGATGGCGAAGATGCCACGGTTGGTCCGGGGCACGAGCCCGTAGTGCAGCGTGAGCTCGTCGGAGAGGTAGCGGCCCTCGGCGACCTTGATCGGATCGACCTCACCGATGAGGTCGGCGATCGAGGTGTCGGGCGTGGCCAGCTTTTCGCCGAACCGGGTGTTCCGGTGCACCCAGCTGATTGGCGCGTCATCACCGTGCTCGAGGATCAGATCCTTCGCGTGCTTACTGATCGGGTGATACGGGTCGTCGAGGACTTCGGACCCGGCCACGATCGGCAGCCATTCGTCGAGGAGCTCGACCATCGAGCGGATCATGCGGGTCTTGCCCTGACCC
>JANPDB010000255.1:0-17455 GCA_031431255.1 Acidimicrobiia bacterium
GCCGCGGCCAACAAGAAGATCGTCGACATGCTCGCCGAGCTGAACGAAGTCGTCTATTCCGCCGGTGAAGCCGAATACGCGGTTGCCACGATGAAGGAGCTCGGGCTCATCTCGAACGGGCCCGACGCGACGCTCGGAAACTTCGACCTCGCTCGTGTCCAGGAAGGGATCGACCAGATGATCGAGGCCGGCATCGCCAACGTGTCGAAGGACCTCAAGGCCGATCAGCTCGCCACCAACGAGTTCATCGATCCGTCGATCGGTCTCTGACCGAAGACATCTCCCCTGACCGTCGACGCCCGAGGTGGATCCGGGCGTCGACGGAGGAGTAGAGCGACGGCGCTCTGACGAGGTCGAGCCGCTACCGTCGCGGGCATGGGGGAGAGGGTCGCCGTCGATCTCACCGCTCCGGTCGAACGGGTTGCGCTCGACCCGACGTCGTGGGTCGACAGCTCGCGGAAGTGGCTCCTCGACTCGGACGACCTGTTCGTCCACTTGCGCGACACGGTGCCGTGGCGCACGTCGCAGCTCTTCCGCTACGACCATGTCGTCGAGGAGAAGCGGCTCGGCGCGTCGTGGCACCGGGGGCGTCCGCTTCCGCATCCCGTTCTGGCGGAAGCCACGAGATGGATCCAGCGGACGTACCGGGTGGAGTTCGCCGGTTTCTCGATGATCCAGTACCGCGACGGCGGTGACGGCCAGGGCTTTCATCGCGACACCGACATGCGGTGGCTCGACGACACGATCATCGCCGTGCTCACGCTCGGAGCCACCCGGCCGTGGCTGTTGCGGCCGCGGGAGAACCGCTTCGCCGATGCCCCTGCGGAGGGCGCCACCCACGACCTGTCGCCGGCCTCAGGAGATCTGCTGGTGATGGGAGGTCGCTGCCAGGCCGACTGGGAGCACTCGGTTCCCTACCTTCGGGGACAGACCTCCGAGCCCCGCATCTCCCTGCAATGGCGTTTTGCCCGCAAGACCGGTGAGCCCCTCCTCGGCCCGTCCTACCGGGCCGACGTGCGTTTCGGCCATGGGAAACCGCCGCCCCGGGACTGACGGTTGGCCGGATGCGCGGTGGGGGAAACGTCGAGGTGGGCGTGCCGGATCATGCGAGGCTGTATCCCCGCCTATGCGTAACGACTCCCTCCGCGCTATCTGTGCCGCCTGTATCCATCCCCGCTATGCGCACTGATTATCTTCGCAAGATCCTGACTGCCCGCGTCTACGACGTGGCGATCGAGTCGCCGCTCGATCCGGCACCGAATCTGTCCAAGCGCATCGGCAACAAGGTGTTGCTCAAGCGCGAAGACCTTCAGCCGGTGTTCTCCTTCAAGGTGCGTGGCGCGTACAACAAGATGATCAACTGCTCGCCCGAGCAGTTGGCCCGAGGCGTCATCGCTGCGAGCGCGGGGAACCATGCCCAGGGTGTTGCACTGAGCGCCGCGAAACTGGGCTGCCGGGCCGTGATCGTCATGCCGACGACCACACCGCAGGTGAAGGTCGACGCGGTGAAGGCATTCGGCGGCTCGCATGTGCAGGTGGTGCTCCACGGCGAGTCCTACTCTGACGCCGGTGCCCATGCCCTCGAGCTGCAGGCACGCGACGGTCTCACGCTCGTCCACCCGTTTGACGACCCCGACGTCATTGCCGGCCAGGGCACGATCGGCATGGAGATCCTCCGTCAGCATCAGGGTCACCTCGATGCGATCTTTGTGCCGATCGGCGGCGGCGGACTCGCTGCCGGGATCGCGTCCTACGTGAAGGCGGTCCGACCGGAGGTCAAGGTAATAGGTGTACAGATGGTCGACTCCGACGCGATGGCGCGAAGCGTGCAGGCAAAGAAGCGGGTCACGCTGACCGAAGTCGGACTCTTCTCCGACGGTACCGCGGTGAAGCAGGTTGGCGCGGAGACGTTCCGGTTGTGCCGGGCTCTGCTCGACGACTACGTGCTGGTCACCACCGACGAGGTCTGCGCGGCGATCAAGGACATCTTCCTCGACACCCGAAGCGTGACCGAGCCGGCCGGAGCCCTCTCGATTGCCGGCATGAAGTCCTACGCCAAGACGCATCGTCTTCGCCATGCCACGTTCGTGGCGTTGTCGTGCGGCGCCAACATGAACTTCGACCGCCTTCGGTTCGTGGCGGAGCGAACCGAGGTCGGCGAGGCCAAGGAAGCGCTGTTCGCGGTGACCATGCCCGAGAAGCCGGGCAGCTTGAAGAAGTTCTGTCGGCTCATCGGGAACCGTAGCCTCACCGAGTTCAACTACCGGATCAGCGACGACGAACGAGCGCAGATCTTCGTCGGCATCGGCGTGCAGGGGGAAGATGGCGCCGCTCGGCTGGCCGCGCAGTTCCGCAAGGGCGGCTTCGAGGTACTCGACCTCACCAGCAACGAACTCGCTGCTCAGCACCTCCGCCACATGGTCGGTGGACACAGCGCCCTGGCCGAGGGGGAGATGGTGTTCGACGTCGAGTTCCCCGAGCGACCAGGTGCGCTGATGAAGTTCCTCACCAGCATGGCGCCTACCTGGAACATCTCGATGTTCCACTACCGCAACCAGGGCGCCGACTACTCGCGGGTGCTGGTCGGTTTGCAGGTGCCGGGCGTGGAGCGCCGGAAGGTTCGACCCTTCCTGGCCGAGGTCGGCTACTCCTACCGAGAGGTCAGCGACGACCCGGCGTATGCGCTCTTTCTCAAATAGCCAGTACGCATACTGACAAGGTCAGCGAGCCGCGATCTGTGCCACGCTGCCGTTCGTCGATGACACGAAGACGTTGCCGTCAGCATCCGTGCCGAAGCTCGACAGACTCTTCAGCGTCAGTCCCGTTGAGCCCGCCGTGACCCGTCCGCTCATCGCGTTTCGACGGAGCGTGCGAATTCTTCCATCACAAAAGTCACCGAAGAGATAGGCGCCGCGCAGCGACGGCAGGGACGGCGAGCGTGACACGAGGCCACCAGTGACGGAGCATCCTCCCGACTTGTGGGAGTAGTCGTGGACCGGATCGACATTGCCCGCGGGCTTCTTCCCCCCTTCGAACGCGCTGCGTCCCTCCCGGAACTTCCATCCGAAGTTCGGCGTCTTTGCGTTGACATCCACCGAGTTGATCTCCTCCACTGCGTTCTGACCGACGTCGCCGATCCACACGGTCTTGGCCGTTGCATCGATGCTGAAGCGCCATGGATTGCGAAGCCCGTATGCCCAGATCTCGGGCCGGCCGCGTGACCGTTCGAGGTTGCCGGATGGAATCGCATACTTGGATGCGGAGTCAGGAGTCGGTATGACCCGCAGGATCTTTCCCAGCAGACTGTCAAGGTTCTGCGCGCGGTTCCCGGGGTCGCCGGCCGACCCTCCGTCGCCGAGACCAATCCACAGCACTCCATCCGAGTCGATCACCAACCCGCCGCCGTTGTGATTGCCGAACGGCTGAGCGACCTCGAGCACCTTGACCATCCGGGCGGGGTCTGCGACGCCTCGCTGGAACGGGTATTCGCGGATTTCGGTGTCGCCGTCAGCGTTGGTGATGTTCACATAAAGCCACGCACCGTCGTTGCTGAATGCCGCCCCGAGCAGCCCTTGTTCGTTTCCTCGGGAGATCTCCGTGGAGACGTCGAGGGTCGCGGCGCCGAGGGTGGACCCAACGAGCTCCCGGATCGTCCCGGTCTGCTCCACCACGTAGAACGACCGGTCGGGGTGGAGGGCGAAACCGACGGGCCGCTCCGCCTCGACGACGGCGCGCAGTCGTAGACCCGCGGTGGCGCCGGTGCCCGCCGATCCGGTGATCGCCGTGATGGCCGTGATGGCCGCTGCGGCGGCCAGGGTGATCGCCGCGACCATCCGGCGGGGCCGCACTCGGCGAAACCTGTTGTGACGACGACGGCGATGAGATCGCATCATTCCAGTTTCTTCGCGTTTGCGAACTACGCGCGACAGCAGAAGGTTTGCGTTGTTCAGCGAAACGGCGGTCGCGGCGGGGCACGGCTCGGTAGCGTGGGCGGCGTGATTGACCTGCGCGTGCTCCGAGAACATCCCGAAGTCGTACGCGCGTCGCAATCGAAGCGCGGCGAGGATCCGACGATCGTCGACCGGCTGCTCGCGGCCGACGATCTGCGACGCGCCGCGATCGTTGCGTTCGATGAACTCCGCAACGCCCAGAAGAGCCTCGGACGCGAAGTGGCCCAGGCGCACGGCGATGCGAAGGCTGCGCTCCTCTCGCGGGGCCAGGAGCTATCGGCTGAAGTCAAGCTGGCTGAGGCGGCCCAGGGGGAGCACGAGGCGACGGTCAAGCGACTCCAGATGCAGCTGTCGAACCTGGTGGAGGACGCCGCGCCGGCGGGAGGCGAAGCGGACTTTGTCGTGGTCGAACACGTGGGGACGCCGCGCACCTTCGACTTCACCCCTCGCGACCATATCGAGCTCGGTGAGATCCTCGGAGCGATCGACACGGAACGGGGGGCGAAGGTCAGCGGTGCCCGTTTCTACTATCTGACCGGCGTCGGTGCGCTGCTCGAACTGGCCCTGGTGAACATGGCAGTTGCGCAGGCAGTGGAAGCAGGCTTCGTCCCGGTGATCACGCCGGCGCTCGTCAAGCCCTCGGCCATGGAGGGCACCGGCTACCTCGGCGAGCACAGCGACGAGATCTACTACCTCCCCGCTGACGACTTGTATCTCGTCGGAACCAGTGAAGTTCCTCTGGCGGCCTATCACGGCAACGAGGTTCTCGATCCGGCGTCGCTGCCCCTTCGCTACGCCGGGTTCTCCTCATGCTTCCGACGCGAAGCCGGCTCGTACGGGAAGGACACCAAGGGCATCATCCGGGTCCATCAGTTCGACAAGGTCGAGATGTTCGTCTACTGCGATCCGGCCGACGCCGTCGCCGAGCACCAGCGGCTGCTCGGGTGGGAGAAGCAGTTTCTGGACAAGCTCGAGGTCCCGTACCGCGTGATCGATACGGCGGCCGGTGACCTCGGTTCGAGCGCGGCGCGCAAGTTCGATTGCGAGGCATGGCTGCCGACGCAGAACACCTACCGCGAGGTCACCTCCACGTCGAACACGACCGACTTCCAGGCCCGTCGGCTCGGAACCCGGATCAAGCGGGCCAAGGGGACTGAGGTGGCGGCGACGCTCAACGGAACGCTGTGCGCAATCGCCCGCACGATCGTCGTGATCCTCGAGAACCACCAGAATGCCGACGGCTCCGTTCGGGTGCCCGAGGCCCTCCAGCCGTATCTCGGTGGGCGGAAAGTGCTCGAACCCCGCTGAACTGCGTCCGCTGGCCGGTATTGGGAGTGAGAAACATTCTCGTATAGTGGGTGGATGACTCGTCGCCAGTTCCACTCGGCCGTGCTCGCGGTCGCCATGGCTGTGTCACTTTCGGCATGCGGATCATCACGCAACGACGCGTCTCCGGGATCAACTTCGGATGTCGCCGAGGGATCAGAGGCGGTAGCCGCAAGTAGCGAAACCGTGGCGGAGACGCTCCCGGGCGCAACGGAATCGGTTGTGGTCGCGCCACGAACCTCGCCTATCCGTGCCGTTGCCACCTTCTACCCCATTGCATGGATGGTCGAGCAGATCGGGGGTGCACGCGTCTCGGTGACGAATCTCACCCCTCCCGGCGTTGAGCCCCACGACCTCGAGCTCGCACCGGATCAGGTCGACGCGCTCACCGATGCCGACGTTGCCATCGTCATGGGCCGCGAGTTCCAGCCCGGCCCGGAGAAGATCGCGAAGAACCGGAAGAAGCCGACGGTGGTGTTCCTCGACGCCGTCAGCGCCGGTGACGGACTCGTGGAAGAACACCAGGATGACGCAGTCGGTCACGATCACGTCGGTGGTCTCGACCCGCACGTCTGGCTCGACCCGAGGATGTTCAGCACGGCACGTGCCGAGATCGTACGCACACTTAGCAGTGTTGATCCGAACGGCACGAGGGACTTTGCCCTACGGTCCGAGCGGCTCGGCGCGGTGCTCGCCGAACTTGATGCGTTGATGGACGCCGGACTGAAGTCCTGTACCCGTCGAACGATCGTGACAGCGCACGAAGCGTTCGGGCGGTTGGCAGCCCGCTACGGCCTGACTCAGGAAGGCATTGCGGGCCTGTCTCCTGATGCCGAACCGGATCCTCAGCGTATCGCCGACCTCGCCGACCTGGTGAAGAAGCAAGGTCTCACCACGGTCTTCTTCGAAGAACTCGCGCCGCAGAACTTCGCCGACACGCTCGCGCGGGAAGCCGGCGTGAGAACCGCAAAGCTGAGTCCGCTCGAGGCGCCAACGCTCGATGAACTTGCCGAGGGAGCTTCCTACGGCACAATCATGCGGACCAACCTCGAGACTCTGAGGGCAGCCCTCGACTGCCAATAGGTGCGCTCGCACTACCCTTGGAGTGGTGGGAGCGAATCGACGCACCGACACGTTCGGCGGCCATCGTTCGCATGGCCGGTCCGTCTCTGTCGGTTTCCTCGCCTGTCTGCTCCTCGCAGTCTCTGTGCCGCAACCGGTCCAGGCCGACGCTGTGTCGAGCAAGCGCCGCGAGGCGGCCAGGCTCGCCGCGTCGATCGACTCGCTTGGCGACCGGCTTTCCGCCCTGGTGGAAGACGAGAACGAAGCGCAGCTTCGTCTTGCGAAACTCAGAGCGCGCGTACGAAGCACCGAACGGGAGCTCGCTGCTGCGGACACCAAGACGGTCGCTCTGGAGTCGCGGGCCCGCCGCGCCGCTCTCGTCGCGGTGACCGACCCGTTCGCGAGTGCGGGAATCGCCATCGACGGGGCAGCGGCGATCGACGAGTTCGAGCGCAGCGCGGTCTTGACCGAACGGGCCCGGGACTTCGACCGCAACGCCATCGATGCGTTACGCGCGTCGAGGGAAGATATCGACCGAAAGCGCCGAGTCGTTAGATCGGCGCGCACGGATGCCGAGGCATTTCGAGCAACGTTGGCGAAGAAGCGTCGCGATGCCGATCGGCTGCGCGCCCGTTATGAAGTGCTCGAGCGTCAGGCCAATGGCGAGCTCAAAGTGCTCGTGGCCCAAGCGGAGAAGGAACGGATCGCCGAAGAGGCGAGGCTTTCGCGTCTTGCGATCGTGAAACAGCAGGAGCAGGCCCGTCGCGACCTTGCGGCGCGTCGGGCCTCGCTGGCTCGCTCCTCGAGTGCGTCGCGTGCAGCGGCGATCAAGAAGAAGGCCGAGGCCGACAGACGACTGGCGGAGCTCCGGCGCAGCGGCTCGGGAGCGACACGCCAAGAGATCGCCGCAGCGCGCGAGGCAGCAGCCGAGGCCACCAGCGAGGTCCGAGCTCCGGCCCGGGGTTCGGCGGCAAGAGAACTCGCCCGACTGGAGATCGCCGCCGGGTCCGACAGCGGCCTTCCCCCCGCTCCCGGCGGTTCGAGCGCTGTAAGCGCGGCGTTGACGCAGTTGGGCAAACCGTACATCTGGGGTGCCTCCGGGCCGGGAGGCTTCGACTGCTCCGGTCTGATGCTCTACGCGTGGCGCTCGGCCGGTCGCTCGCTCCCTCACTCATCAAGGGCGCAGTACGCCGCCACCACCCGGGTGTCGGTGAGCCAGATCCGCGTAGGTGACCTCGTCTTCTACGGCTCACCGATCCACCACGTCGGCATGTACATCGGCAACGGGAAGATGGTCGAGGCCTCGCGCCGGGGAACTCCGGTGCGTACGAGGTCGATCTTCCGGCGCGATCTTGTCGGTGTGGGCCGCGTCGGCTGACGTCGCGCGATCCGTGTTGACGCGCCGTGGGGCGCCCGGCTTGGCCCCCGTCGGGAAACCGTATGCTCGTCGTTGTGGAAACGGTTCTCAGCCTCGAAGACGTTTCCTTCGCGTACGGTCAAGAACTCGTCCTTGAGGGCGTGAACGTTTCCATTGTGGCCGGCACGTTTGTTGCGCTGGTCGGACCGAACGGCTCCGGGAAGTCGACACTGGTCAAGATCGCCCTGGGTCTCCTCCCACCCAGTTCAGGGCTCGTTTCGCTGTTCGGGATGTCCTCGACCGACCCGCTAGCGAGGTCGCGCATCGGCTACGTCCCGCAGCGGCCGTTCCTTGGCCGGGACTTCCCGGCAACCGTGCGAGAAGTGGTCGCGTCCGGTGGGTTGGGTCGTGAGTGGTGGCGGGGGACCCCCCGTGACCGGGTCGACGACGCGCTGGCCGTAGTCGAGATGAGCGATCTGGCGAAGGCACGGATAGGCGAACTGTCAGGGGGGCAGCAGCAACGCGTATTCATCGCGAAAGCGCTCGTTCGCCGTCCTGATCTCCTGGTTCTCGACGAACCCGTTGCGGGAGTCGACATCGAGCAGCAGCAGCGGTTCTCGGCGACGCTGGGTCGACTTCGCGACGAACGGGGTGTCGCCATTCTTCTCGTCTCGCACGATCTGGCGGCGGTCGAGGACCGTCTCGATCGGGTGATCGTGCTCCGTCGAAGTATTCGCTTCGATGGTCCTCCGGAGGAGCTCTCCCGCTCGGGTGTGAACCTCGGGACCCATGGTCACGATCTCCCTCGCTGGCTCGAGGAGATCGCGTGAACGTTCTGGCGACGCTGCCACTGCCGTGGCCCTTCGAGCGGGAGTACCTCCAGCTCGCTCTCGTGGGTGCAGTTCTCGTCGGGGCGACCGCTCCGATCACGGGGATGTTCCTCGTACAACGTCGTCTCTCGCTTCTCGGAGACGGCATCGGCCATCTCGCCTTCGCGGGCGTGGCGATCGGGCTCGTCACCGACGTGTGGCCGATCTGGACGGCGTTGCTCACCGCGGTCGTAGGTGCACTTGCTATCGAGCGGCTGCGAGCGCGGACTCGCGAGAACGGCGACCTCGCGCTGGCACTGGCGTTCTACCTCGGCTTGGCGTTGGCGTCGGTCCTCCTCAGCCGGCGCGGAAACGTCGCGTCCAACGTGCAGGGCTATCTGTTCGGGTCGATTCTCACGATCACGCGGTCCGATGCAGTTGTTCTCGCCGTGGCATGTTCGCTTGTTGTCGTCGTCCTCGCGTTCGTCGGCCGGGCGCTGTTCTCGGTGATCGTCGATGAGGACGCCGCACTCGCTTCAGGGATACCGGTGGCTCGTATGAACGACCTGCTGATGGTCCTCACCGCCGTGTCGATCGTGACGGCGATGCGGGTGGTGGGCATCCTGCTGGTGAGCGCGCTTCTCGTGCTCCCGGTCGGCATCGCCCAGCGGGTTTCCCGATCGTTCCGTTCGACGGTGGTTCTTGCTTCCGCGATCGGGGTGATCGCTGCGGTTGCCGGTCTGGTGATCGGACGTCTCGCCCGGTTGGCGCCCGGAGGCACCATTGTGCTCACCCTCGGCGCGCTCTTTCTCGTCGTCCTCACCATCGAAGGCCCGCTCGGCCGCAGAACCCGTTGAGCAGCCACGCCTGGGTCGGCATCGGTGTACTGGGTCGGGATTCGTGCGGAAATGCCCGCGTTGCCGACCCAGTGAACCTGAGCCGACCCAGGTCGAACCCCGCCGTGGTTGACCGGTACCTTTTGTGGCCGTGAATGCCGGGTACCTCGTGGCGGCGGCTGTCATCATCGCCACTCCGGGCGCCGATGTGCTGCTCGCCCTCGCCACCGCGCTCGCCAGCGGAAAGCGGTCCGCTCTTGCCGCTGTGGCGGGCATGTCCTCCGGCTATCTGGTGCATGCCACGCTGGCCGCGCTCGGCCTGGCGGTCGTCCTCTCGAGGTCCCCCGATGCTGTTCGCGTGATCGAGGCCCTCGGCGCGACCTACCTCGTCTCGGCCGGACTGCTCCAACTGCGCCGCCGACGCGATCCGCCGCCGACGGCGGAGTCGTTGGTCGAACCGTTCCGACGAGGGTTTCTCACCAGCCTCCTGAACCCGAAGGGAGCGCTGTTCTTCCTCGCGTTCCTCCCGCAGTTCCTGCCGAGCGGCAGCGGACGAAACGTTGCGGCATTCGGGCTCGGCCTGATCTTCGCCGCGCTCACTGTCGTCATCTACGGAACCTATGCCCTCGCCGCCGGCACGCTACGCAATCGACTTGCCCGGCCGGGAACGTTCGTGACGATGCGGACCGTCGCCGGCGTCGTCTTCATCGCGCTCGGGCTGAGCAGCGCTTGGCGGGCATTCCGCGGGTAGCCGCGCGAGTAGGCCCCTCGCCGAACTGGGTCGGGACAGATTGTCCGGCGGATTTCTGCGCCCCGGCAAGTGAGGCGACCCAACTACCTCGTTCGAGCCGGTTCGCCGTCCGGGCGTGACACGGAGGACGTTCCTGCCTACCCTTCGATCACCTGCAGTCCGACACCCGTTGGGTTGCCCGAAGAACGGAGATCATCGTGCTCGACCACCTCTCCATCCAATGCAATGACGTCGCCGCGTCGACCTCGTTCTACGACACGGTTCTCGCCACGATCGGCGGGAAGCGGATCATGGACTTCGGGACCGTCATCGGATACGGAACGGCCTTCCCCTGCTTCTGGCTGGGGCCGCACGAAACCGGGACGGGCTTTCGCGAGAGTCACATCGCGTTCACCGCGCCGAGCCGCGAGGCGGTGCAGGCATTTCGGGACGCCGCGGTGTCGGCGGGCGCAACGGTGCTCCACGAACCGAGGGTCTGGCCCGAATATCACCCCGGCTACTTCGGTGTCTTCGTGCGTGATCCCGACGGCAACAACGTCGAGGCCGTGCACCACACCTTCTGATCCCCACGGCGCAGACGAACGAGTTCTACGGATCACTCGCCGCGTGGTGGCCGCTGATATCGCCCGTCGAGGACTACCGGAAGGAAGCTCTGTTCTTCCTGGGTCTGCTCAGCGGACCACAACGGCCCGGTCGGACGCTGTTGGAACTCGGCAGCGGGGCGGAAGCAACGCCTCCTACTTTGCGCCCTACTTCGAGCTGACGCTTGTTGACCTCTCCGGGTCATGCTCGACGTGTCGCGGCGCCTCGTACCTGGCGCCGAACACCTCTGCGCCGACATGCGAACGATGCGTCTCGATCGTACGTTCGATGCGGTGTTCGTCCACGACGCCATCGACTACATGACGTCCGAAGAAGACCTCCGCCGTGCGCTGACGACCGCGTTCGTCCATCTCGCGCCAGGTGGGACAGCAGTTGTCGTACCCGATGCCACTCGCGAGACGTTCGAGTCGGATCACGGCGCCGGTGGCTCGGACGGTAGCGACCGACGATCGGTCAGGTTCCTCGACTGGACGACCGATCCCGACCCGAACGGCACCGAAGCCGTCACCGAGTACGTGTTTCTCCTCCGTCATGCCGACGGAGCAGTGAAGGTCGTCCACAACACCCATCGAACGGGGCTGTTCCCCCGCGCAACCTGGTTCGGGGTCTTCGCCGAGATTGGCTTCGAGGTGCAGCGGATCACTGAGGAGACGGACGAGGACCGCCCCGGCCGCGACGTGTTCGTTGCGAACAAACCAGCGCCCGGGACGTGACGTTTTTGACCGGAAGACCCCACGGCCCGAGGCCCCGCCCGGCTGACCAGATGTTGCAGGCATGTGGGACGATGCGCACGTGACATCAGACGAAGATCGCGATCCGTGGTCCGTCCGCGCCCATCAGCACTTCCCGCAGGGCTCGAACGGTGAGTACGACTTCCCCGGTGGCTGGTCCCCGGTGTTCGCACGTGGCCAGGGCGCGGCGCTGTGGGATGTGGACGGACGCGAGTGGGTCGACTACACGATGGCATGGGGCTCGGCGCTCGTCGGCCACGCCCATCCGCACCTCGTGGAGCGCATCTCCAGCGCGGCCTCCAACGGCGTCAACTTCGCGGCGATGTCCGAAGGGCTGGTCACGCTCGCCGAGCGACTGGTGGGACCGGATGTTGCTCCGTGGATGGAGCGGGTCCGATTCGTGACGTCGGGCAGTGAAGCCACATCCACGGCGATCCGTATCGCCCGGGGAGCGACGGGTCGGCGCAAGATCGTGAAGTTCGAGGGAGCGTTCCACGGCTCGCATGTCGAAGGCGTGGCGAACTTCATCTGGGGCAATCGTGCGAGCTACCCCCACGCCGAACCGACGGGAACGGGCGGGGCAGGCGCGGTCGATGACATTCTCGTCTGCCCCTACAACGACTCTGCTACGGCCTCCACCCTGATTGCTACGTACGCAGATGAACTCGCCGCAGTGATCATCGACCCGGTGCAACGGTCGATCCTGGCCGAGCAGCAGTTCGTCGACGCGCTTCGTGCCGCCACGACTCGCCACGGTGTCCCGCTGATCTTCGATGAGGTCGTGTCCGGCTTTCGTCTCGGGCTCGGTGGGGCCGCAGCCCACTTCGGTGTCGTGCCCGACCTGGTCGCGTACGGCAAGGCCCTCGGTGGTGGCTTCCCGATTGCCGCCGTCGGTGGGAGAAGCGATCTGATGGACGAAGTCCGAGAGGATCGCCACACCACCGATCGCTATGTCTGGGCGGCCTCCACGACCGGCGGCTCTCCCGTTGGCGCTGCGGCTGCGCACGCCGTGCTCGACATCCTCGGAGCCGAGGACGCCTATGCCCGCCTCTATGCGAGCGGGGATCGTCTCCGCCGCGGGATTGCCGAAGCGGCCGGGGCCGCCGACCTCCCAGTCGTCACCTACGGGATCGGACCGCTCGTGCAGTACCGCCTCTCGCCCACGCCGGTGCGCGACCTCGCAACGGAAGCGATTGCCGACGCCGGGCTTCGCCGCCGACTCGACCTGGCGATGGTCGGGCGCGGCATCTTCATCAACCCGATGCTCACGAAGATCTACGTGTCACTCGCCCACGGTGACGAACAGATCGACCGCTACCTCGACGCCCTGCAAACGGCAATTGCCGAGCTGCGCCCAGAGCCGTAGAGAATGATGCAGGCACCGGCGTCACCCGGTGTCGTGATCGTGAAGCCCCGGTCGTTGGCCGATGGACGGGTCGTGAAGCCAGGACTGCACCAGCGTGTCGGCATCATCGATGAGACGGCGGGCCTGGGTGAAGTCGGTCGGTCCGACGTTGAGAGGACACACGGTTGGAAGCATGCGGAACTCGGTCTGCGTCCGGTACCGCTCGTAGTCCACGAGCAGACGGTTCTGCACGAGCAGGCTCACCGCCTGCAGCACGGCACCCAGAGCCCCCTTCGGGGCCGCAGCCAACGAGCACGCGTAACCGCACGGAAGCACCCAGATCGTGGTCGCGCCAAGGGCAATCGCCTGCGAGATCGGGCAGTTGTTGACGACGCCACCGTCGACGAGTTGCCGGCCTCCGATCTCGACCATCGGGAACACCCCGGGGATGGCCGAGCTTGCGCACACCGCATCGGCGAGGTCGCCGTTGCTCAACAGGACATCGTGACCGGTTCGGATATCCGTCGCCACGACATGCAGCGGAGTGCGGAGCTCATCGAATCGTCGTGCCGGCACTTCGGTGCGGAGGATCTTTCGCAAGCCTGCGGATGACACGAGGTGGTCGCGACGTCCGAGGAACCCGCGCAGCCCGCCGATGAGTTCGGTCGGGAACGCGTCGTTGCGTCTCATGCGAACCCAGATGTCGACCAGAGCGTCCACCCCGAAGTCGAGGTCGTGCGATGCGAGCCATGCTCCGTTCACCGAACCGACAGAGGTTCCCACCACGACGTCGGGTCGGATCCCTTCTCGCACCAGCGCTCGGAGCATGCCTGCCTGGACGGCCCCGAGATTCCCACCACCCGAAAGGACGAAGGCCGTAGTCATCGGGCGTGGCTCCTTCCGGTAGCTGGCGTCTCGATCGACATGGGGGCCATCGTAGGAGACGCCCGGGGAAGGTTTGCGGGGTGCTTCTCAGCCGAGATAGGCCTCTCGCACACGATCGTCGACGAGGAGCTCGCCGGCCTGGCCGCTCATCGCGATCTCGCCGGTCTCCAACACGTACCCACGATCGCTGTGGCGGAGGGCGAGGTTGGCGTTCTGCTCGATCAGCAGGATCGTGACGCC
Organism: Acidimicrobiia bacterium; assembly: GCA_031431255.1. GTDB lineage: Bacteria > Actinomycetota > Acidimicrobiia > Acidimicrobiales > JANYDT01 > JANLQX01. The sequence goes on from JANPDB010000255.1 coordinate 13,896, forward strand.
TCGCGCCCGAAGGTCGTCGATGATTCGGAAGATCTCCTGCACGACGATCGGGGCGAGTCCCCGCGACGGCTCGTCGAGGAGCAGGAGTCGTGGCCGACTCATAAGTGCACGTGCTATCGCGAGCATCTGCTGCTCTCCGCCCGACAACGTCCCTGCGAGCTGACCGCGTCGTTCGCGGAGTCGGGGGAAGAGCTCGAACTGCGCCTCGATGTCCTTCTTTGTGCGGGCCCGGTCCTTGGAGATGAAAGCCCCGAGCTCGAGGTTGTCCTCGACACTCAACCGGGTCAGAACACGCCGACCCTCCGGACTGTGAGCGATTCCCATGGCCACGACCTGCTCGGGGCGCTTCGAGAGAATCGACTGCCCGTCGAAGCGGATGTCACCCGCCCGCGTCTTGATGATGCGCGAGATCGCCTTGAGCGTCGTCGACTTGCCGGCACCGTTGGCACCGATCAAGGAAACGACCTCGCCGGTTCCGACGTGGAGGTCGATCCCCTGCAGTGCGCGGATCCCGCCGTAGGAGACCTCGAGTCCGGAGATGGTGAGCAGCGCCGTGCGTGCCGACGACGTGTCGCCGGTCGGGGCGACCGGGATGGTGGTCACCGAACTCATCCCTCACCACCGAGGTAGGCCTCGATGACAGCCGGGTCGCGTTGCACGTCGGCCGGAGCACCCATCGCGATCAACTGGCCGAAGTTCAGAACGGCGATCTGCTCGCAGACCGACATCACGAGCTTCACGTTGTGTTCGATGAGCATCACCGTGAGACCGAACCGATCTCGCACGAAGCGGATGAACTCCGTGAGGTCGTTCTTCTCCGATGGGTTCATGCCGGCCGCAGGTTCGTCGAGCAGCAGTACCTTTGGTTCGAGCGCTAGCGCCCGGGCGATCTCGAGGCGTCGCTGTTCGCCATAGGGCAGGGACTTCGCATCGTCGTGGGCGCGGTGGGTGAGACCGGTGAGCTCGAGGAGCTCCCATGACTGCGCCAGTGTCTCGCGTCGTTCGCGCCGCGCCGACGGAAGGCTGAGCACATCGCTGAGAAGACCGGCCGACGTCGACAGATGCTTTGCCGTTCGGACGTTCTCGAAGACCGTCATGTTGCCGAACAGGCGGATGTTCTGGAACGTACGGGCGACACGTCGTTCGGCAATCTCGAACGGTCGGAGCGCATTGATCTCCTCGCCCTCATGAAGAAGTACTCCCTCGGACGCGGACTGCATCCCGGTGAAGAGATTGAACAGGGTCGTCTTGCCGGCTCCGTTCGGCCCGATGAGTCCGAAGATCTGCCCGCGCGCAACGGAGAAGGACACGTTGTTCACCGCGACCAGACCACCGAAGCGACGCGTGGCGTTCCGGGCCTCTAGGACTGCCATCCCTGGATCTCCGGTGGTCGACCCTGTTGTCGACGACGCTGTGGCGCTCATCGCCCGGCCTCCGGTGCCGCGTCGGCCGACCGAGCCATCACGGCGGATCCCGGCCGGAAGAGCGTTGTATCGCGAGGGAACAATCGGTCGACCAATCGGGCCGAGATCAGACCTTTCGAGAGGAAGACGCAGACCACAGTCATGATCAGCCCCTGAACGAACGGACTGATGTTGAGCAGGACGTCGCGCAAACCACTCGGAAGCCCGTCGACCCCGGCGAGCGATCGGAGCGCTTCGAAGAGGCCCGTGATCACCATGCCACCGATGATCGGACCGAGAAAGGTTCGGGTCCCTCCGACGACGGCGCCTGCGAGCATTGCGGTAGCAAGAGCGAACGTGGCCTGTCGGTAGCTCCATGCGTTCTGCGCATGTGCGTAGATCGTTCCGGCGAAGGAGGCGAACACGGCACTGAGGACGAAGGCCAGCACCTTGTAGTACGTCGGGCGGATCCCCATCGCCGAGGCGGCAAGTTCGTCTTCTCGGATCGCCGCGAGCGCTCGACCGGTGCGACCGCGTTCGAGCCGGAACACGAAGTACGCGGACAGGATCACGAGGGGGATAGCGATGAGCAGGTACTGCCATTCGAAATCGACGGGCTGAGGCATCCCTTCGGTACGGAGCTGCCCCGGAAGTCCCGTCGCCCCGCCGAACGGACCGAGGTGGCGGATCCGTTCGGGATCTCCCGGATCCAGAGGACCCTTGAACGGTCCGATCTGATCCTGGAGCACCAGGATGCGCAGGATCTCGACGGCTCCGATGGTGACCAGGGCGAGATAGATGCCTTGGAGACGGAGCGCAATCGTACCGACGACAAAGCCGAACGCGGCGGCGACGATGGCCCCGAGGACCAGTTCGACGATGACCATCTGCCACGGATAGAGCTCGCTCGTGAACGTGATCTTGGCGAACCCGAGCGGCACCTTCCAGTAACCGGTGTCGAAGTCCTCTTTCACCCACAGCACCGACACCATGCCGGTGGCGTATCCCCCGATCAGATAGAACGCCGGGCTCGCCAGGGAGAGCTGGCCGGCCATGAGCGGGAGGTACGCCGACAGGCCGCAGAGCGCACCGGCCGTGAGCATGTAGACCTTCACCGCTGGCGACAGGCCGGGGACGACGCTGAACCCGACCAGAAGCACAAGGAGCACGATGCTCGACAGCAGCGAGCGCGGCACGCGCATGTCAGACCTTTTGCATCTGGGCTCGACCGAGGAGACCCTGGGGACGGACGAGCAGAACGATGGCGAGCGTGATGAAGGGAACAGCGTCTTTCCACGACGAACCGCTGAAGTTCCAGTCCCAGAACCCGATCCGGAACGAGATGCTCGACACCACGGTTTGGAGGATGCCGAGGAGGAAGCCGCCGAGCACGGCGCCCGGGATGTCACCGAGCCCGCCGATCACGATCACGGCCAGTCCGATCAGTGCGTACTCCGAGCCCATGTAGGGCCCCGTGATGTTGAAGTTCGTGGACACCATCGTTCCCGCCACCGCCCCGAGAACTCCGCACAGCATGAACGTGAACAGGATCAGCCGGTTCGTCGAGATGCCGAGCAGGCTCGACGTGGTCGCGTCCTCCGAGACGGCCTGGAGCGCCTTTCCCGTTCGGGTCCGGTTCAGCAGATACCAGAGCCCGGCCATCACGATCACCGCCACTGCGAACGTCAGCAGGCGACTGGTCTGGACGATCACTGATGCGACGTCGAACGATGGCTTGGTACCCGGGAGTGGTTCGGGCGCCGGGAGCGGATCGGAACCGACCAGGTTCTGGATCAGGTTGGAGAGCATGAGCGAAACGCCGAGACTCGAAACGAGCGAAAGCAACGTGTCGGCGTTTCGGTTGCGCAGCGGCCGGAATGCGAAACGTTCGATTGCGACGTTGACGAGTCCGGCGAGCAGCGCGCCGAGGGCGAGTGCGACCCAGAAGTTGAGCGAGAACGGCACGCGGGTGTTCGAGAAGGGGAAGTTCCCTCCGCCCAGCGTTCCTCCGGTCAGAACGTAGGTGAAATAGGCGCCGATGGTGAAGATCGCTCCGTGCGCGAAGTTGACGATGCGAAGGATCGAGAAGATGAGCGTGTAGCCGAGCGCGAACAACGCGTAGACGCTGCCGATGGAAAGTCCATCGAAGAAGTTCTG
>JANPDB010000256.1:0-4837 GCA_031431255.1 Acidimicrobiia bacterium
CCGCCGATGTCGACGACGACGTCGTGGAGCGGCTCACCCCACTCGTTCACCCGCGGCGCCAGCCATGACGTCGCGCCCCGGAATGACAGCTCGGCTTCTTCCGCCCCACTGAGGAGTTCGGGGCGTCCGCCGACTGCGGCTGCAACCAGCTCGAAGAACTCTTCTCGGTTCGTCGCGTCCCTCGACGCCGAGGTGGTGGTGACCCGTAGTCGTTCGGCGCTCACCCCATGGAGCTCGAGAGCGGTGGCGTAGGAACGGAGGCTGGCGAGCGTCCGCTCCATGGCATCAGCGGCGAGGACGCCGGTGGCATTGACGCCGGCGCCGAGCTTCGTGACGGCGACCTCGCGTACGAGTTCGCCGCCCGAGTGTCCGAGGATGAGCAAACGGGTCGAGTTCGATCCGATGTCGATGGCGGCGGCGTTCATGACGACTCCGATTCTTGCCCGGTCCGGCGAATCGGTTCGTCGCGGTCCTTCGGCGCGAGCCGGTCCCATACCCACCGGCCGACCGGGTCGGGACCACCGGCAAGGAAGTATGCGTAGTGGGCGTGGAGACACTTCGTTCCCTGACGCGTGCCGCCGACACCGCCGCTCGGACGCGGGCCGGCCCAGTCGGACGGGATGGCAGCGGCGCGATCACGGGCGTATGCCGCGTGGGCGGCCGCGATGTCGTCGGCGGCGACGTCGGCCTCGACAGCGCGGACCCCGCCACCGGCTTCGAGCCGGCCGATGGCCTCGTTCGCCCGAGCCGAGGGAAGGAGCCAGTATCGGGTCGGCATCGGTGTGCCATCTCGCTCGAACGGCGCATTACGGGTCACCACCGGCACCCCGTCACGGCGGCGGACGACGACATCGAAGGCGGCCTTGGGGACCCGGCCGAGGAGTTGGGTGACAACAAGGATTTCCTGCTCGCTCGTCGGCCCGAGCGTCGGGTCGTCGGGTCCTCTCGTCATGCTCGCAGTTTCGCCGATCACTCGAAGGTCGAGGTGATCGCCGTGGCTGCCGCAACCGCACAGCCGAACGAGAGCACGGCGACGGTCGCCATGCCGGAGTGCACGTAGAGCCAGGTGCCGAGTGCGGCTCCGACCGCTCGGGACGCCGTCACGATCGCCCCATTGATGGCCATGAATCGCCCGCGGGCGGCGCCGCCGACTTCCGAGTTGATCGAGAGCTGCGAGACGAAAGCGAATTCGAACGAACCGAAGAGCAGCACGACACCGGCCGAGGCGAGTAGCGCCGAACTGCGCGAGGAGACGACAACGAGGGACGCGATCGCCATGAGTACCGCCCCCAATGTCACGGATCGCCGCTTGCCGAGTCGGTCGGCGAAGGCCGCAGTGGAACCGCTTCCCATCAGTTCGGCGACGCCCAAACCGATCGTAAGCGCGCTCACTGACGCGGTGGAGAAACCATGGCGGTCCTTCAACCACGCTCCGTACGAAGCGAACACCACCACCGCCCCGAGGGTGAGCAGCGTGGACGTTGCGACGGCCGCGGTCACCCGGCGGTTCCACTCAATGCCTGGTGGCTTGGTCCCCGTGCGCGACGGCTTCTCCGTCGGACGCGTCTCGTGCGCAACGAGGGACCGGGCCAGCATCGGGATCACGACAATCGTCAGCGCACCGATGCCGAGGAATGGCCACCACCACGAACCACGGTCGATCAGGTACCCGGCGATCGGTGCTCCGACGAGGAGCGAAAGCGCCCATGAGGCTTCGTAGAGGCCGATGACGCGTCCACGCTGGGCATAGGGGACCCGGACGCCGATCCAGGTCTGCGCGGATGTCGTCATGATGGCCGTGCCACAGGCGATGAGCGCCGAACAGATGCCGAAGACCCACAGGGTCGATCCGGCCCCGAGCAGCAGAGCCCCGACTCCTGCCATCCCGACGCCCACCACGATCCAGCGCCGAGTGTGCCCTCGGTCGAGTTGACGGCCGATACCGATGTTCGCCAAGCCGGTCAGCTCGCCGAGTCCCTGAACACGCCCAACGGAATCGAGGGACACGCCAAGGCCCCGGGCGATGTCGGTATTGAACGGATAGGCGAGGCGAAGCGCCATGTTCACGCAGAACTTCGCGACGAGGAGCCAGGTGAATGGCCGACGGATCGAAGTTGGCGATTCCGCCGATGCAGTCACGATGCGCGGAAGTACGTTTGCTTACTTTCGACGGCGGAACAGCAGGAACAGCACAAGCAAGACGAGAGCAACCGGCGCGACCCGCTTGAGAATGGGCGTGCCTGCCGTCTCCAACAGGTCGACCGGTTCGGCCGCCTTGTATTCGATCTTTCGGACGGTGGGCTTCACCGGCTCGGTCGGCTCCGCCGAGGACGTTCCGGCACCCAAAGTTGTGGCCGACGCACCGGCGCCCGCAGCAGCAGCACTCGTCGCGTCGGAGCCGGCCGCCTCAGCCGAAGCCGTGGCCACGGCGGCGAGCGTCTCCTCCGGCTCGCTCAGGACGTCGTGGTGGAGGCATTCGACGAACTGCGACAGCAGCTTCTCGCTCACCTCCGTCAGCACACTGGCACGGGCGAACTGCGCGACCTTGCCCGAGATCGACAGGTCGTTGTGGATGTTCACCTTGGTCGACTCAGCGCCGACAGCAGTGAGGCGCATGGTGACCGTGACCGAGGCATTGCCCTGACCTTTGGAGTCGCGCCCCTCACCCCGCAGCTTGGCGACGTGGTTCACGTCGTCCTTTTCCAGGAACGTGGCCTTTCCCTTGTACGAAGCCGTGATCGGTCCGACCTTGATCTTCACGCCGCCCCGGTACTCGTCGCCCTCGACCTCTTCGAGTTGGGCACCCGGGAGGCACGGCGCGATCGTCTCCACGTCGGTGAGCACCGCCCACGCCCGGGCGATCGGTACGTGGACTTGGAATTCGTTGGTCAGCTCCATGACAGGAGATCCTCCACAGTGTCGATGTCGATCGGATTGCCGGGACACGCTAGTTCCGTTACCCACTCGGGCCGTTTTCGCAGAAGAGGCCGAGCCCCCTCGTCCCCGGTCCGGGGGATCAGCGGCCATGTGTCGGCCGCGAGCCTCACGGGATTGCGACGCTCACCGCTGTAGGTCGCGACCGCGATCGGCGTCGCGATGGGTGTCCGGCCCATGATCGACCACGCCTCCGTTTCGATGAACGGCTGATCCCCGAGCCCACACACCGCGATATCCATGCCCAGTTCGAGGCAGTAATCGAGTCCGAGCGCGAGTGATCCCGCCTGGCCGTCGGCCCAGCGCGGGTTGGCCACGATCGTCAGGGCCGGGTCGTGGACAAGGGCAAGCGGAAGGGAAACGGCTCCGGTTACGACGATCGTGGCGTCGAATCCAGCGGCTTTGGCGTGCTCGATCGACCATTGGACAACGGTTCTGCCCCGCAACGGCGCCAGGAGTTTGTGCGACACAGACAGTCCCGCTCGGGCGGCGGACTCCCGCCACCGAGCGGCACCACCAGCACACAGCACGACCGCGGCGATCCGCGGGGAGGTCTCGGGCATCAGGTCAGCGGCGGTGGATCGGGCCGTCACCGTCGCGGAGCGAGGCGACGGCGCGTCCGGTCCGCAACGCGATGATCTCCGCAACAATGGAGATCGCCGTCTCCTCGGGGGTGCGGGCGCCGATGTCGATGCCGATCGGCCCCATGACCCGGGCGAGCTCGGAGTCCGAAAGACCGGCCTCCCGCAAACGGTCGGTCCGGGTTGCATGCGTCTTGCGGGAACCCATTGCGCCGATGTACCCGACTCTGGTCTTCACCGCGGACGTGATGGCGGGAACGTCGAACTTCGGGTCGTGAGTAAGTACACACACGACGTCGGCGGGCCCGAGGCTCGACCCCTGCCCATCGAGATAGCGATCAGGCCAGTCGTTCACGACTTCATCGGCGAGCGGGAAGCGCTGCGTCGTGGCGAACACCGGTCGCGCGTCGCAGACCGTCACTCGGTAGCCCAAGAGCTTCGACGCTCGGACGAGCGCAGCGGTGAAGTCGACCGCGCCGAAGATGACCATACGAGGCGGCGGCGCGAAACTCTCGATGAAGACGCTCACATCGTCCTGTCGCGCTTCACCGTGAGGCCCGTAGCGCCTCGTCGACGTGAGACCGGCAGCGAGCTCGCCTTCGGCATCTCGGGCAACGACGCGGTCGAGCTCGTCGTTTCCCAGCGTGCCGAGCGCCGCTTCACCCGGACGGACCACGAGATGACCGAAGACGGGAACCGCGTCCGTGCGCTCCACCACCGTGGCGAGAGCGACGGGCTGCTCGGCCCGGATAGCGTCGCGGAGTGCGTCGTACAGAGGCGCCCCGACGACGGGACTCACCACGCGAGTTCCTCCACGAACAAATGCAGAGTGCCGCCGCAGGTGAGACCCACGGCGAAGGCCTCGTCGTCGGAGTAGCCGAACGTGACGACACCCGCGCCGCGCTCTCCGTTGAGCACGCTCAGCGCTTCATGGAGCACCGCCCCTTCGACACACCCTCCCGAAACCGATCCGGCGACCTCTCCATCGCTGCTCACCGCCATGGTGGCGCCAGGATCGCGCGGGCCGGAGCCCTCGATCCCGACGACACGAGCGATCGCGACCCGCTTGCCCTGACGCCTCCATCGCTCGATGTCGGAGAGCACTTCACGCATCCGACGAGACTACCGCCGCTCCCCGAATTCCCCTACGCGGCCGGCGAACTGCGCAGCGCGGGAGCTGCACGGCCACGAGAACGGCCACGGGGAGGCAGTTCGGCCCGTCGGCTGAGGCGACGCTGACGCGCCGACTGCCGAGCGGCGGTCACGATTGCGGTGCGGACCGATTCTGCTACCGCCTGCTCGTCAGCGAGAAACTCGGCCTG
>JANPDB010000257.1:0-13987 GCA_031431255.1 Acidimicrobiia bacterium
CGGATCGCCTCGACCCACTCGCGGCGATCCTGGTCGGTCGAGAGGTAGTTGAACCGCAGTTCGGGCTTCACCGAGATGTCCGACGAGGTAATGCGAACACTGCCCATGGCGTCGGAGTACATCGGGCCGACGTGCACCTGATACCCGTCGCCGCCGGCCGGAGCCGTGCCGTCGTAGCGCACGGCGATGGGCAGGAAATGGAACATCAAGTTCGGATACGCGACCTCGTCATTGGAGCGAGCGAAGCCGCCGCCCTCGAAGTGGTTCGTGGCTCCCGGTCCTCGCCGGAACAGCCATTGCAGTCCGATGAACGGCCTCCGCCACAACTGCAGGTTCCGCTGCATCGACACCGGTTGCGTGCACGAGTACTGCACATAGACCTCGAGGTGGTCCTGCATGTTCTCGCCCACACCGGCCAGATCGTGGAGCACGGGAACACCGGCGGCCTCGAGGACCTTCGCCGGACCGACCCCGGAGACCTGCAACAGCTGAGGTGAATTGAACGCGCCGCCGCAGAGGATGACCTCCGCTCCGCGTGCGGTCTTCATCGCACGACCGTGGCGGTACTCCACACCGACGGCACGTTTGCCGTCGAAGAGGATCCGCTGCGCAGTCGCACGGGTGATCAGCGTGAGGTTCTTGCGGCCGAGCACCGGGTGAAGGTACGCCCGGGCGGCGGAGAGACGGCGTCCCCGGCGGATGTTGCGGTCGAACCGTGCGAATCCCTCCTGCCGGTAGCCGTTCACGTCCGTCGTCGACGCGAACCCCGCCTGGCGCGTGGCCTCGAAGAACGCGTCGAAGAGCGGGTTCTTCGCCGGGCCCCGCTCGAGTTCCAGTGGTCCGGTGGTGCCGTGCCACTCGTCCGGCGCCGCCAGGCAGTTCTCCATCTTCTTGAAGTAGGGAAGACAGTGCGCATACGACCACGACTCCATGCCCGGGTCGGCCGCCCAGCGATCGAAGTCGAGCGGATTGCCGCGCTGGAAGATCATGCCGTTGATCGAGCTCGATCCACCGAGCACCTTGCCGCGGGCGTGATACACCTTGCGGCCGCTCATGAACGGCTCGGGCTCGGATTCGTATTTCCAGTCGTAGAACCGGCTGCCGATCGGGAACGCGAACGCCGCCGGCATGTGGATGAACACGTCCCACCAGTAGTCGGGGCGCCCGGCTTCGAGGACGAGAACCCGGTTGCCGGGGTCAGCACTCAGACGATTGGCGAGCGCGCAACCAGCCGATCCACCTCCGACGATGATGAAGTCATACGTGGACGTATCAGTCATTGCGTTGCCTTCATCGGACTGCGGCCCTCAGGGCTTGGGGTGGGCGAAGAGGAAGTCCATGATGCTCGACGCGAACTCGGCGGTGAGCTTCGGTTGGTGCGACCCGCCCTCGATCGTCCACAGTTCGACGGCAAGGCCGGTAGGGCAGCCCGAAAATGCCGTGACGCTCGAGTCCTTGCCGGCAAGGTACTCATCCAGGTCAAGCGACTTCGATGCCGCACCGGCTTCGGACGCCGTGTCGCATCCGTTGTAGGTCGCCCACGTGGTGACCGAGGTCAGCGCGGCCGGGTAGGAGGCGTTGAGGATCGAGCCCCCGGTGAAGCTGATCACGACATCACTCGTCCCATGCACCTGCAAGACGCTCACCGGTTCCGACGGCGCGCAGGCGGCCACATCAGCGAATGTCGCTCCGGACACGCTCACGATGGCGGCGACACGATCGGCGTGTTCGCACGCCATGCGGTAGGACATGAACCCGCCATTCGAGTGACCGGCGAAGTACACCCGCTTCCGGTCGACGGCAAACTTCTCTTCGACGCGGTCGATCAGTTTCGTGAGAAACGCCGAGTCGTCGGACTCGGTCGCGGTGAGCTGGCAGCACGCATCGGTTGCATTCCAGAACTGTTTCCCCGAGCTGTCCTCGGTGCCGTTGGGATACACCGTCAGGAAGCCGCTCTTGCGAGCCTCGGCCTCGAGCCCGAAGTACTCCTTCGCTCCGGCTCCGTCCCCGCCGTACCCATGGAGCACCACGACCAACGGAACGGGCTTCGATTCGTCGTACCCTGCCGGCACGTTGATCTCGAACCGACGATCCCCGATCACCTCGCTCTCGACGCGGGCGGTGGTCGCTACGGCCTCGGTCGCTACGGCCTCGGTCGTCGCGGGAGACGGGATGTCGATGGCGCTCGATTGCGGCGGCGCGTTCGTTGCGGGGGCCGCTGCCGTCGTGGAATCTCCATCACCCGAAGATCCACAACTGCCCATGATCAACGCAACCACCACGAGGGCGACCGCCGAAGTCACCGTACGGGAACGTCTCCGGGGAACCACCCTTTCACGCCTGCGCACCCCGTTCACGTTATCCCGTTCATGACAGCGCCGCCGAGATGCGTTCTGCTGCGCTTCGGACCTTGGTCGTGATCGACGCAGTCTTCGCACCCGGGAAGCGAAACGACGGACCGTGCACGTGAATTGCCCCGATGACGCGACCGCTGGCATCGCGGAGGGGTGCGGCAACAGAACTCAACCCGTCGATCAGTTCGTCGATGACCCATGCAGCACCGTCTGCTTGCACCGCCTCGAGTCGACGGCGCAGCGCCACCGGATCGGTCATCGTCCGTTCTGTCTGGCGGACGAGAGGAGCCGCGAGATAGCGGTCGATCGCGGCCGCGGCTGATTCGGCGAGCAGCACGAGACCGGACGAGACCAGGTGCGCTTTCACCCGTTCACCGGTCCAATCACGAACTTGAATTTCGCTCTGCGCGCTTACTTGATCGAGATAGAGCACCTCGCCGCCGTCGAGCACCGAGAGCCCGGCCGATTCCCCAACGGCGTTGACGAGTTCGACGAGATGAGGTCGGGCGACGTCGACGAGACGCCGGGTCGGCTGCGCGGTACCGGCCAGCGTCTGCAGGTAGGCCCCCAACCGGTAGCCGCTGCCCGGTGTGCTCTGCTCCACCACGCCGAGATCGACGAGGGTCACGAGCAACCGGGAGACCGTACTCTTCGGCAGGCCGACCCGCTCGGCGATGTCGGATACGCCGGCGGGTCCGGCGGCGAGGCAGGAGATGATGGCGAATGCACGCTCAACCGACTGGACGGCAGTCATACAACTACTGCGAACAGGAGCAGAGCACGCTCAACCGACTGGACGACAGTCATACAACTACTGCGAACAGGAGCAGAGCACGCTCAACCGACTGGACGGCAGTCATACAACTACTGCAGACAACAACAGAGCGCGCTCAACCGACTGGACGGCAGTCATACAACTACCGCGCCCGGAGCATCAAGCGAGCCACGCCTTCCACGTCGCTTCGTTCGCGCTGATCCACGCTGCGGCAACGTCGGCAACAGGCTTCTTTTCGATCTCGACGGTCGGGAGCATGCTGAGCTGGTCGTCGGTCGAGAGGGAGAACTTCTTCAGGAACGCGGCGACCGCGGCGTCCTTGGTCTCTAGCTTGGCCGAGATGGCCTTGAAGAGGACGTCCTCGGGATAGTCACAGGCGATCTTCGCCGGGTCGGCATAGCACTCCTTGGAATACGCCGGCAGGGCGATGTTCTTCAAGTTGTACTTGGCGACCGCTGCAGTCGGCGTCCACCAATACATGACGACCGGCTCCTTTGCCGCCACCCGGCTGTCGAGCTCGGCGACCGTTGCCGCCTCGGAGCCCGAGAACTGCACCTGCAGCGGGAGGCCGAGGTTCTTCACGATGGTCTCGTCGAACTGCGAGTAGGACGGGTCGGTCCCGAGGAAGCGTCCCTTGTCACCGGTCTCGGCGGTGGCGAATGCCTTCGCCACAGCTGGATCCTTGAAGCCCTCCCAAGTCTTCAGCTGAGGGAACTTCTCCTCCACGTAGTCGGGGACGAACCAGCCGATCTTGCCGACCGCACCGAGGGGCCCGGCGTTGACGATCTGCCCGTCATCGATGTACTTCTGCTCCTCGGGAACCACGCCCGACGGCCAGATCTCCAGCGTGGCGTCGAGGTCCCCGGCGGCGAGTCCGGCAAACTGCAGGTTCTCGTCGATCTTGACGACCTCTACCTTGTTGCCGAGATTCTTCTCGATGAGTTGCTTGGCGATCTCGACGTCGATGGCCGACGCTGTCCACGCGTTCTCCACGAGCTTGATCGTCGGCTTGTCGCCGCTCGGCGCGGCTGCTGCGGTCTCCCCCGTCGGCGCCGCGGTGTCCTTGGTCGCGGTGTCCTTCGAATCGGACGAGCAGCCGGCGAAACCGACGGTGGCGGCGAGCGCGAGCGCAAGGAGCGTGGCACGGGAACGGGAACGGCGCATGGGTGAACCTCCTAGGTAAGCCTGAGCAGGCCAAACTGGCAACGAGTGTTCCACATGGCGGGGCATGGTGACGAGTACCGACCATCCAACGCGCGCGGTAGCGAGCTCGACGCGAACCCCGGGCCTGTGCGTAGGATCACGCCCGGTGATGACTCCGTGATCGACGTTCGCTCCCTTTGGAAGGTGTTCGGGGCCGACACGGCCTCGGCCCTCCGTCTTGCGTCGGAGGGTGCCGAACGCTCGGCCATCCAGACCGCCACCGGCTGCACCGTCGGGGTGCGCGACGTCAGCTTCGCCGTGGCAAAGGGCGAGACGTTCGTGGTGATGGGGCTTTCCGGGAGCGGCAAATCGACGCTCATCCGGTGCCTCTCGGGCCTCCACGACATCACGAGCGGCGACGTCACGATCGACGGCCAGAGCCTCGTCGGGATCTCGGCCGACTCGCTCCGTTCCCTTCGTCGGTCGAAGATGGCGATGGTCTTCCAGAACTTCGGACTCTTCCCGCATCGGCGGGTGATCGACAACGTCGCCTACGGCCTCGAGGTGCAGGGTGTCGGCAAGGCCGAGCGACGCCGGCGAGCCGGTGAGGTCGTGGAACTCGTCGGTCTTTCCGGATGGGCGTCGCACTTTCCGGACCAGCTCTCGGGTGGCATGCAGCAACGCGTCGGTCTGGCGCGTGCCCTCACCCTCGATCCGGAGATCCTGTTCTTCGACGAGCCGTTCTCGGCGCTCGACCCGCTCATCCGTCGTGACATGCAGGACGAGCTCCTCCGCCTCCAACGAGAGCTGCGGCGCACGATCGTCTTCATCACCCACGACTTCGCCGAGGCCATCCGGCTCGGCGACCGGATTGCGGTGATGAAGGACGGAGTGCTGGAGCAGATCGGCACGCCGGAGGCGGTGGTGACCCGCCCCGCCACCCCCTATGTCCACGCGTTCACCCGCGATGTCCCGAAGCTCAAGGTCATACGAGCCCATACGATCATGCGCGCAGCCGAGGGTTCATCGCCGACACGCTCCGTCTCCCCGGACACGCTGGCCGAGAACCTCATCCCGCTGTTCCTCGAAGATGCCGGCCCGATCGGCGTGGTGGACGCCTCCGGATCGCTTACCGGAACCGTGACAATCGACGACTTCCGCCAACTGGTCGGCGACGACGCACCCATCCCCGCATGATCACGCCGGTCGCCAAGCTGCAGCGCCGCCCGGAGCAGTCATGACCGCATCTGTCACCACGGCCGCCCGCGACACCCGGCGCGTGACCGTCACGAGGAAGTCCGTCGCGTTGTCCGCACTCGCCGCGCTCGTCGCTGCCCAGGTCGCCCTTGGCTCCTCGAGCGTCAAGCGACAATTCCCGGAACGGCTGAACTGGCAGTTGCACGAACCGGTCGATCAGATGCAGCGCTGGGTTCGGAACAACCAGCTGAGCCATCCACTCTTCACGTGGTTCTTCACCCCGATCTCGGACGCATTGAAGTGGGCACTGAACGGGCTGTCGAACAACTTGATCGGTCTCCCGTGGTTCACCATCCCGCTCGTGGCCATGGCCCTGCTGGTGTGGCGCGGCCGGTGGAAGACCGGGATCGTCGTCGGGATCGCGTCGTGCTACCCGGGCGTCGTCGGGCTCTGGCCCCAGACCATGCAGACGATCTCGCTCGTCATCGTGTCCGTGGTGATCTCACTGGCCATCGGGATCCCCCTCGGTGTGCTGTCGGCGCTCTCGCCGCGGGCCAACCGGATCCTGCGGCCGCTCCTCGACGCCATGCAGACGGTTCCGTCCACCGTGTACCTGATCCCGGCAACGCTGTTCTTCGGTATCGGCCCGGTTCCCGCCGCCGTGGCGACCGTGATCTTCGCGCTCCCGCCAGCGGTGCGACTCACCGCTCTCGGCATCAGGCAGGTCCCCGCCTCCACCGTCGAAGCCGGAGAGATGTTCGGCTCGACCCGCCGACAGCTTCTCGCCAAGGTCCAGCTCCCCCAGGCGCTCCCGTCCATCGCGGCTGGTGTGAACCAGACGATCATGATGGCGCTCGGCATCGTGGTGATCGCCGCACTCGTGGGCTCCGGCGGGCTCGGCCAGGAGGTGCTCGAGACGCTCCAGATCCGGGCGGCGGGCCGCGGCATGGTCGTGGGTTTCGCCATCGTGTGCGTCGCCATCGTTCTCGACCGGGTGTCAGGAGCGTTCGTCACCCAGCGTCGCCGCCTGGAAAGGATCGATCCGCGGATCGTTGCGAGCGCAGCTGGCGCCATCCTGGCCGCCATCGCCATCGGCCGGGTCGCCGGCTGGAACACGTTCCCGGTCTCGTGGCGGGCATCGTTCGCCGATTCGCTCGACACCGGTATCCGCTGGATACGCGACAACGGGCGCTGGATCACCCGGCCGGTCAACGACTTCATCGTCCGTGACGTGCTCATCCGCGCCCGCGACTTCCTCACCAACACGCTCGCGTGGCCGGTGCTCATCGGAGCGTCGGCCCTGCTCGGATTCGTCGCCCGCGGCTGGAAGCTTGCGCTCGGCATCGCCCTCGGGCTGTTCGCCGTCGGGCTCACCGGCATGTGGACGCTGTCGATCGAGACTCTGGTCCAGGTCGTGGTGGCGACCACCGTCAGCGCAGCCATCGCTCTGCCGATCGGCATCGCGCTCGGTCGCCGGCCGCGGGCCGAGGCCTGTGTCGCTCCGTACCTCGACGCGCACCAGACGAGCCCGTCGCTGATCTACACGATCCCGTTCGTCATGATCTTCACCATCTCGGTGGTGCCGGGCGGCATCATCGCGTCGTCGCTGTACGCCATTCCCGCCGGTATCCGGTTGTGCGCCCTCGGCATCAAACACGTGCCTGCTGCGCCGATCGAGGCCGCGGAGAGCTTCGGCGCGTCGAAACGGCAGGTCCTCTGGGGCGTGCAGCTACCTCTGGCGCTGCCGTCGATCGTCCTGGCCCTGAACCAGGTGATCATGATGGTGCTCTCGATGGTCGTCATCGCCGGCATGACCGGCTCCGGGGCGCTCGGCTTCGAAGCCGTACGCGCACTTACGAGATCGAACACGGGTCTCGGGTTCGAAGTCGGCCTCGCCATCGTCGTGATGGCCACCATCCTCGACCGCCTCACCCAAGCCGCAGCCGAACGCCGCCGCTAGTCGCGTCGGAGAGAGGTTGCCCCTCCGCTTGTCCGGCGCTGCGCCGCTCGCTTCGCTCGACTGCTCGCAACACCCGTGGCCGACCCCGTAGGAGAGAGGTTGCCGCGTTCATGCGGGCGACCTCACGAGCGACATCCCAGATCGGTGACAATCGCATCCCAGACCCCCGATTTTCGTGCCGAAATCAGGGAAAAACGAGAGATCTGGGATGCCCATCCGGGGCATGTGGGATGGTGGGCGAAGTTGGCGGCACGTGCGAGGCTGGGCCGCAGGCCGTTGCGGCTCCCTGCACGGCTGAGCGTCAGGAGGGGAACGCGCCTTGCATCTTGGCCGCCGAGAGCGTGTTCTCGAGCAGACACGCAATGGTCATCGGCCCGGTACCACCGGGCATCGGCGTGATCGCGCCGGCGACGGCTTGGACGGCGTCGAAGTCCACGTCACCAACGAGGCCGGCCTCCGTCCGCGAGATCCCCACGTCGACGATGGCGGCGCCCGGCTTCACGTGGGCGGCCGTGATCATGCGGGCCTGACCGGCGCAGGCAACGATGATGTCGGCGGCGCGACACACGTCGATGAGGTCCGAGGCGGGTGTGCGGGAGTGGGCCAGGGTGACTGTGGTGTCGATCCCCTTGCGCCCGAGCAGCAGCACCTGCGGAAGGCCGGTGAGCGTGGATCGGCCGATCACGACAGCCCGTTTGCCCGAGGTGGCAACCCCGTAGCGCTCGAGCAGCCGCATGACCCCGAGCGGTGTGCAGCCGACGTGGCCGGCCTGACCGCGGACGAGGCGGCCGAGCGATCGCTCGGTAAGCCCATCGACGTCCTTGTCCGGCGGGATGAGTGACAGGACCTCGTCGGCATCGAGACCGGCGGGCAGCGGGAACTGGCACAGGATGCCGTGCACCATCGGATCTGCGGAGAGGGCCGCGATGACGGCGTTGACCTCGGCCTGGGTGGCGGTGGCGGGCAGGTCGGTGTGCTTGGAGACGATCCCGGCTTCTCCCGCCTTCTTTTGCTTCGAGTTGATGTAGGCCCGGCTCGGCTTGTCGTCGCCGACGAGCACCGTGGCGAGACACACATGCGGCGAGCCAGCGTCTTCGATCTCCCGTCGCAGACGGGCGATGGTTTCGTCGCGGAGACGGATGCCGTCCATCAGGACGGCGCCACCGGGGGTACGGACCAGATCATCAGACACAGAAGGCAACCCTAGGAGTCGAGGTGGGTCGGCGCGGCGGGATCGGCGGCATCATCAGCTGAGCCCGACGATCTCGCCGTTCTCGTCGAAGTCGATGATCGACGCCGCCGGATGCGTTCCGAGGCCGGGCATCGTGCGCATGTCGCCACAGATCGGATAGATGAACCCGGCGCCCACCGACGCGCGGACCTCACGCACATTGAGCGTGTGACCGGTCGGAGCTCCCTTGAGCGAGGCATCGGCCGAGATCGACAGGTGCGTCTTGGCGATGCACACCGGGAGATGGCCGAAACCGTTGCGCTCGTAGTTGGCCAGTTGCTTGTTGGCCGCCGCGCTGTAGGTCACGTTGCCCGCGCCGTAGATCTTGGTCGCCACCGTTTCGATCTTGGTCTTGAGCGACGCCTCGTCGGGATAGAGGAACGCGAACGTCGACGGCTCGTCGCAGGCCTCGACGACAGCGCGGGCAAGGTCGGTCGCGCCGGCTCCCCCGTCGGAGAAGTGGGTGCACACCGCAACACGGGCGCCCGCCGCCTCGGCGATGCGCTTGATGGCTTCGTGCTCGCTGGCGAAGTCGGTCGGGAAGGCGTTGATGGCGACGACCGGGGAAACCCCGTGGGCCTTCACGTTCTCGATCTGCTTGATGAGGTTCGCCGCACCGGCCTCGACATCGGCCGGGTTCTCGGCGAGCAGTTCGGCCGGAAGCGCCTTGCCGGCAACGATCTTGAACTTGCCGCTGTGGGCCTTCAGCGCCCGCACCGTCGCCACGAGCACCGCGGCGTCGGGGACGAGGCCGGAGGTACGGCACTTGATGTTGAAGAAACGCTCGGCGCCCATGTCGGCGCCGAAGCCGGCCTCGGTGATGAGGTACTCGCCCGCGTGGATGCCGATCATGTCGCCGACGATCGACGAGTTCCCATGGGCGATGTTGCCGAACGGCCCGGCGTGCACGATCACCGGGGTGTTCTCGAGTGTCTGGAGAAGGTTCGGTTTGAGGGCGTCACGCATGATCACGGCCATCGAACCGGCGCCATGGAGCTGCTCGGCGGTGACCGGCTCGCCGGCCTTGGTGTAGCCGACGACGATGCGACCGAGTCGCTCACGCATGTCCTTCTGCGACGTGGCGAGGGCGAAGATGGCCATGACCTCCGATGCCGCAGTGATGTCGAAGCCGCTCTGGCGGACGACGCCGTCCTCGGCGGTGCCCATGCCGATGACGAGGTTCCGCAGCGACCGGTCGTTGACGTCGAGCACGCGTCGCCAGGTGATGTTGTTGAGGTCGAGCCCGAGCTCATTGCCCTGGTGGAGATGGTTGTCGACCATCGCCGAGAGGAGGTTGTGGGCGGCGGTCACCGCGTGGAAGTCGCCGGTCAGGTGCAGGTTGAGGAGCTCCATGGGGATCACCTGGCTATATCCGCCGCCCGCGGCACCACCTTTGATGCCGAACGTCGGACCCATGGACGGCTGACGGAGGCTGATCACGGCCTTCCTACCGATGTGCTTCATCGCCTGCCCGAGTCCGACGGTCGTGGTGGTCTTGCCTTCGCCGAGCGGGGTCGGGGTGATGGCCGTGACCACGACGTACTTTGCCTTCGGCCGATCCTTCAGCTCGTCGATCGCTTCGAGCGAGATCTTCGCGAGCTCGCGGCCGTACGGCTCGAGGAGATGCTCGCCGATGCCCATCTGGGCGGCGATGTCCGGCAGGGGCAGTGGCTTTCCGGCACGGGCGATCTCGAGATCAGACGGGAACGGCATGGAAGCTCCTCAGGGTTGGATCGTCGAACGGGTGGACGTCGTGGATGTTGGGCGGGTCGAACTGTTGGGCGGATCGCCGGCGGGGGCAGCGTGAACGTCGGCGACCCCCTCATCGTTCCACATTGTGGGCCCGTCCCGCATGGTGGACTACGGAGGAGCGATCAGTACACTGGCGATCATCGCACCGCAACCCCGGGAGAAGCCATGAGCACGACCGCGAAACGCCCGGCCCACCGGGGCATGAAGTCGTCCCCGCTCCCCCGCATCACCACCCCGCTCGTCCGGGATAACGGGGTGCTCCGCCCGGCCACGTGGGACGAGGCACTCGAGCGGGCCGCCCGCGGGTTCGCCGAGACCCGGACGGCCCACGGTCGCAACGCATTCGGACTGTTCTCCTGCTCGAAGTCGACGAACGAGATGAACTACGTCGCCCAGAAGTTCACCCGGGCGGTGATCGGCACCAACAACATCGACTCCTGCAACCGCACTTGACACGCTCCTTCCGTGGTCGGTCTGGCCACCGTGTTCGGAGCAGGAGGCGGAACCTCGAGTTACGCCGAGATCGAGGCGACTGACGTCATCGTCCTCTGGGGGTCGAACGCGCGTGCCGCCCACCCGATCTTCTTCCAGCACGTCCTGAAGGGGATCCGCAACGGCGCCAAGCTGATCGTCGTCGATCCGCGCCGGACCGAGACCGCGCAGTGGGCCGACCTGTGGTGCGGGCTCAACGTCGGCACCGACATCGCGCTGTCGAACACCATCGCCCGCGAGATCATCCACGCCGGGCTTGCCAACCGCTCGTTCATCGAAGGCTCCACGAGCGACTACCAGGCCTACGCCGCGTCGGTCGAGCCGTGGACCCTCGCCCGCGGCTCCTCCGTCACCGGCGTTCCCGCCGAGGCGATCCGCGAGCTCGCCCACGCCTACGCCCGGGCGGACCGGGCGCAGCTGTGCTGGACGCTCGGCATCACCGAGCACCACAACGGCGTCGACAACGTCCTTGCCCTGATCAACCTGGCGCTGCTGTGCGGCCACGTCGGCCGTTTCGGTGCGGGCCTCAACCCCTTGCGCGGTCAGAACAACGTGCAGGGCGGAGGCGACATGGGCGCCATCCCGAACCGCATGCCCGGCTTCCAGGACATCCTCGACGCCACAGTGCGGGCAAAGTACGACCATGCGTGGTCACTCGTAGGCACCGGCAACGAGATCCAGGACCACTACGGCTGGCACCTCACCGCCATGTTCGAGGCCATGGGCCGAGGCGAACTGCGTTCGCTCTACGTCATCGGCGAGAACCCGGCACAGTCCGAAGCCGACAAGGGACACGCGGTCGAACTCCTCCGGGGCCTCGACCACATGGTCGTGCAGGACATCTTCCTGACCCGCACGGCCGAACTGGCCGATGTCGTGCTTCCCGGTTCGGCGAGCTGGTGCGAGAGTGAAGGCACGGTGACCAATTCCGAACGCCGCGTGCAGCGCTGCCGTAAGGCCCTCAACCCACCCGGCGACGCGAAGGACGACATCGAGATCATCGTGGCGCTCGCTGCCAAGATGGGTCACCACTGGTCCTACGGCTCGACAGCTCGCGAAGTCGCCGAGAACGTGTGGGACGAGATGCGTGCCCTGTCACCCATGCACCACGGCATGTCCTATGCGCGCTTAGAAGAGCACGACGGTATCCAATGGCCCTGCCCGAGTCACGACCGCATCGAGCCGTCCTTCCTCCACGGACGCCTATGGGCCGCCGACCCGGCCGAACGAGGTCGGCTCGCCCCGTTCTCGGTCGTGATCGACGACCCGCCGGTCGACACGCTCTCCGACGAGTTCCCACTGCGGCTCACCACCGGCCGACGGCTCGACTCCTACAACACCGGCGTGCAGTCCGGTGGCTTCGCGTCGCCGCTGCGCTTCGGCGAGACCATCGATGTGTCCCCCGAAGACGCCCGAGCCCTCGGCATCGTCGACGGTGAGATCGTTGTCGTGGCGTCGCGCCGCGGAGCGGTCGAAGCACCCGTGCAGATCGATTCCTCCCTTCGCCCCGGTCTGGTGTTCATGACCTTCCACTTCCCCGAGCAGGTCGACGTGAACATCCTCACCATCGAAGCCAACGATCCGAAGTCGGGCACCGCCGAGTTCAAGGCCAGCGCGGTCCGGATCGACAAGATCTCCGATCGTGCCCTCGTAGCGGGCAGCTGAATGGACCTGAAAACCTCTATCCACGAGGCGACGGCAGTCGAAGCGGCGGCCATCGAGTCAGTCCTCGGACCGGCGATCGACGGATGGCGCACCGCCGAGCGCACCGCCGCGGACTTCCACGTGGGCAGCGGCGGCCAACAGCTTCGCGATCGACGGCATGAGCTCCTCTCCGTGCTCCACGCCGTCAACGATCGGATCGGCTGGATCTCTCCCGGCGCGGTGAACGAGATCAGCAACCGCACCGACGTCGCCCCAGCTGAGGTCTTCGCCGTCGCCAGCTTCTACGCGCTGTTCCCGCTCACGGAGTCAGACCCGCGCCAGGTCCACGTGTGCGTCGACGCAGCATGTCGCGCCGCCGGATCCACCGAGGCCGTGGTGCCGCGAGGCGCCCACGCCTCTCCGTGCCTGGGCGCGTGCGAGCGTGCGCCCGTCGGGCTGGTTACCCTTGCCGGCTCGCCAGCTCGTCACGCGCTCATCGAGAACTGCACCCCCGACGTCGCGCAATCGGTCATCGACGGCGCCTGGCCCGCCGCTGAAGCCCCGGTCGCGGCAGCAATTCCCCAGCCTGTCGCCGACCTCACTCTCCTGCGCCGCGTCGGCGTGATCGATCCGCTGAGCCTCGACGCGTACCGCGCCAACGGCGGCTACGAAGCGCTGCGCGCCGCCTTCGCCATGGGTCCGGTGGCCGTCATCCGCGAAGTCACCGACGCCAAGCTGCTCGGTCGCGGCGGTGCCGCGTTCCCGACCGGACGCAAGTGGGACGCCGTGGCGCGTCAACCAGCACGACCCCATCACCTCGTCTGCAACGCCGACGAGTCCGAGCCGGGCACCTTCAAGGACCGCGTGGTCATGGAAGGCGATCCGTTCGCACTTATCGAGTCGATGACCATCGCCGCGTTCGCCACCGGTTGCGAGCACGGTTGGATCTATCTCCGAGGCGAGTACCCGCGGGCCATGGCCACCCTCACGGCGGCGCTCGACACGGCGCGTTCACGCGGCTATCTCGGCGCCAACATCCTCGGTTCGGGGTTCGACTTCGACATCGAGATCACCCGTGGCGCCGGTGCCTACATCTGCGGCGAGGAGACGGCGATCTTCAACTCGATCGAGGGCTACCGGGGCGAGCCGCGCAACAAGCCGCCGTTCCCCGTCGAGAAGGGGCTCTTCGACAAGCCCACCGTGGTCAACAATGTGGAGACACTGATCAACGTGCTCCCGATCATGGTGGAGGGTGCGTTGACCTACGTGGCGCGGGGCACCGAGGGTTCCGTCGGCCACAAGCTGTTCTGCCTCAGCGGCGCCGTCAGGAAGCCGGGCGTCTACGAAGTCATCTACGGCATCACGCTCCGCCAGCTCATCGATCTTGCCGGTGGCCTTCCGGACGGACGATCCGTCCAGGCGGTGCTGCTCGGCGGTGC
>JANPDB010000258.1:0-2057 GCA_031431255.1 Acidimicrobiia bacterium
ATGGCTGACGCCAAATCCGTCTCAACGACGGTCACCGGGACCGACAAGGTCCTCACCTTTTCCACGGGCAAGCTTGCCCAGCAGAGCCAGGGCGCCGTTGTCGCCACGCTCGGCGGCACCTCGGTGCTGACCACTGCCAACGCCGCCAAAGGCGTGCGTGACGGCATCGATTTCTTCCCGCTCACCATCGACGTCGAGGAGCGGGCCTACGCGGCAGGCAAGATCCCCGGATCATTCTTCCGTCGTGAAGGTCGCCCGACCGATGCGGCGATCCTCACCTGCCGGCTCACCGACCGGCCGCTGCGTCCGGCGTTCCCTGCCGGTTTCCGCAACGAGACCCAGGTCGTCATCACCGTCATCGGTGCCGATCAGATCAACCCGCACGATGTGTTGTCGATCAACTCGGCTTCGGCTGCGCTGATGATCTCGGGCATCCCGTTCGAGGGGCCAATCGGCGCCGTTCGCATTGCGTACTCAACCGAGGGCGAATGGGTTCCCCACCCGACGTATGAGGAAGGTGCCGCGAGCACGTTCGAGCTCGTCGTCGCCGGTCGTCTCGTCGAGGACGGCGAATACGCCGGCGACGTCGCGATCATGATGGTCGAGGCGGGTGGCACCGAGACTGCCTGGGCGTCGTATGAAGACGGCGCTCCAAAGGTGACCGAGGCCGTGGTCGCCGATGGCCTCATGGCCGCCAAAGCGTGGATCAAGGAGTCGATCGCCCTGCAGAAGGAGCTCGTCGCCGTTGCCGGTTCGCGCCCCATGATGAGCTACACGCCCGTCTACGACTACGGCGACGACGTGTTCAAGGCGGTCGAGAAGATCGGCAAGAAGATTCTCGAGCCGGTCACCAAGATCATCATCAAGGCCGAGCGCAACGCCGCGACCGATTCCGCAACGTCCGAAATTGTTGCTGCGCTGTCTGGGGACTTCCCGGGCCGCGAGAAGGAAATCAAGGAAGCCGTACGTTCACTTACGAAGAAGATGGTCCGTGCCCGGGTCGTCAAGTCCGGTGTGCGCATGGACGGCCGTGGCGCGAAGGACCTTCGTCCGGTCACGGCCGAGGTCGGAATCATCCCGACAGCACACGGCACCGGTCTCTTCCAGCGCGGTGAGACCCAGGTCTTGAACGTGTGCACGCTGGCGATGCCGAAGATGAACCAGATGCTCGACACCCTCGAGCCGGTCAACAAGAAGTACTTCATGCATCACTACAACATGCCGCCATCGGCCAACGGCGAGACCGGTCGCGTCGGTTCGCCGAAGCGACGCGAGATCGGCCACGGCAAGCTCGCCGAGCGCGCCCTGTTGCCGGTCGTCCCGAGCCAGGAGGAGTTCAGCTACGCGCTGCGTCTCGTGTCCGAGGTTCTGGCGTCGAATGGTTCCACGTCGATGGGCTCGGTCTGCTCGGCCTCGCTGTCGCTGATGGACGCCGGTGTGCCGATCAAGGCCGCTGTGGCCGGTATCGCCATGGGACTGATCTTCGACGACGGGAAGTACACGACCCTGACCGACATCCTCGGCTCCGAGGATGCCTTCGGCGACATGGACTTCAAGGTCGCCGGCACATCGGAGTTCGTCACCGCTCTGCAGCTCGACACCAAGATCGACGGCATCCCGACCGACGTCCTGGCTGCTGCTCTGGAGCAGGCCAAAGAAGCGCGCCTGGCCATTCTCGAGGTGATGAACGCGGCGATCGCCGCGCCTCGTTCCGAGGTCAACGAGACGGCTCCGAAGATCGTGTCGTTCCAGATCCCGATGGACAAGATCGGCGAGATCATCGGTCCGAAGGGCAAGGTCATCAATGCCATGCAGCAGGAGACCGGCGCCGACATCAGCGTCGACGACGACGGCCAGGTCGGAACGGTTTCGATCGGTTCGACCAATGGCGCTGCCGTGAACGAGGCCCGTCGCCGCATCGAGTTGATCCTCGACCCGCCGAAGGCCGACATCGGTGCCGTGTACATGGGCCGGGTTGTGTCGACAACGAAGTTCGGTGCGTTCATCAACATCCTTCCGGGACGCGATGGGCTCCTCCACATCTCCAAGATCGGCAA
>JANPDB010000259.1:0-2620 GCA_031431255.1 Acidimicrobiia bacterium
CCCGAGAACTCTTCAGAATCCTCGAACAAACCCCTTGACAACACATAGGAGCGTCCCAGCGGCGTTCGGAGGTGTTCTGCCCCCATATATGGGGGCAACCTCTCTCCCAACGACCCGACAACCAATTGCCCGGGGGGCTTAGTGGGCGCTGATATGGTGTCCGTGCCTTTCCGAGATAGCTCAGCTGGCAGAGCAATTGACTGTTAATCAATGGGTCGCAGGTTCGATCCCTGCTCTCGGAGCAACACGAACGGCGAGGACTTCGGTTCTCGCCTTCGTCGTCTCCGGCCCCGATTCGCCCGGCCGCGCCGACCCACGAGCGGTCCTCAAGCGCCAGCGGCTCACCGTTCGTCGAGCCAGATCGGGGCCCGCTCCAGCAGGAAGCGGCTCACCCGAAGGCACCCGTCGAACACATCGCACAGCAGCTCTTCGCCGGCAAAGATCCTGGCCAGCGACACTGGACGCTTCGCCACGATGGTCAGCGACCGCTGAGGCGCGTCGGTGACCGATGCGAACGAGTCGATCGCCGACACCTCGACCGGGAAGTCGGGGCCGGCCGTCCCGGCGAGCTCCGTGGCGAGCACGAGCAGATCGGGCGGCTGGGGCAGCGGCGGCAGCGCCCAGGTCAGCGTGAGCGGGAAGAAGAACTCGTCGGGCGGGTCGTAGTCCTCGCCGATCTCGTTCACTTTGTCCTCGAACGACAGCAGCACCCGCGGGTCGACCTCGAGCGTGAGGTGGAGGTCCAGCGGTCCGTTACACCCCTCCTCGGGATGCAGGTCGACCTCCCAGGCCTGGCGAAGCGAGTAGGTCTCCACCAGGTGACGCTCGTCGTGCACGTGGAAGCCGTGATCGACCGTTGCGTGGTCCTTCAGATCGGCGATGTAGCCCGCCACATCGATGACGGCCATCAACGATCCCCGGAAATGGCAGAGGCGGTACTCCGAGTCGGCATGATCCCCATCAGCGTGCGAGCCTACGCATGTACAGGCCCCTCGCGGGTGGCGTAGGCCTGCACGACGGGCTCGAGTTCGGCGGGGCTTGCGCCATGTCGCGGCCGGCGCGCTCGGCCGCCCGCGTCACCGTGCGGGCGCCGCGCTCCAGGGTCGCGTCGGTGAAGAACGTGTGCAGCACGACCTCGTCGAACGCCCGACCTCCCAACTCCAGCGAGTTCGGGCCGAACGCCACGAGCCAAGAGGGATCTCCTCTCGGAATGTGGGATCGAGACGAAGGACGGGATAGCGGCCCGCCGGTCCGTCGTGGCCGATCACCGTCTCGCCGTTCCACAGCCGCCGCATCAGCCCGGCGAAGTCCTCCATCTGCGCCGTCGTGATCCGCGGGATTCGAAGGCATCGAACCGACGATCGATCCCGCGGCCGATACCGAGCGTGAACCGGCCACCGCTGAGACGGTGCATCGTCGTGGCGTACGACGCGGTCACCAGCGGGTGGCGCACGCTGTGGTTCGTCGCCGCGGTGGAGAGCCGTATCCGCTCTGATGCAACCGCCGCCGCGCCCGAGATCGTCACCGCTTCTTTGACGTCCCAGCGCTCCGAGATGAACGCCCGACCGAGCCCGAGGCGCTCGGCATCGCGGAGCTCCTCGACCAAGGCACGAGGGTTTTCGGGTGCCCCGGCGAGGAGGTAGACGCCAGTTCCGGATGGTCAGTAACGGCGGCATGCACCCGACGAAATGTAGGCCGGGCCCTGCGCCTTGACCCAACGCTGACCTTCGCTCAACTTCGGCTGCGTACCGGTCGAAAGAGTGTGTGACCCCACGCGCCCGCGCCACGGCCGATGCCTCCAGTCCCTCCGAACGGAACGTCCATGGCCACTCACCGAATCCGCCACAACCTCCTCGGCCCGATGACGTGATACTCCTCGCGCTCGGACTGGCCGGTTGCAGCGACGAAAAGGCATCGCCGGCCCCCGCATCGACCACCGTCGTCGCCGTCGGTCAGCCGACCGAGGCGCCGACGGCAGTGATCAACCCTGCTCCCGTCGTGACCGACGCGAACTGAGTCCGCTCCCGCAGAGCACACGGGATCTCGCGGACGAGAGCGTTCTGGCCGGCCCACGTTCACTGGGTCAGCTCACGTTCACTGGGTCACCTCACGTTCACTGGGTCGGGATTTGCGCACATATGCGCGTCAGTCGACCCAAGGCGCTCAGCTGACCCAGCGCTGCTCGCCGGTGGAGGCTCAGGCGGCCTTGGCCAACTCGATGTCGAAGCTGAGCTTGACCTTTTCGCCGATGAGCACTCCGCCAGCCTCCAGCGCCGCGTTGTATTCCATGCCGAAGTCCTTGCGGTTCACCTCGCCCTGAGCGCTGAAGCCGGCCTTGGTGTTGCCCCACGGGTCCTTCGTGACACCCTCGAACTCGACCTCGAGGTCGACCGGCTTCGTCACGCCCCGCATCGTGAGATCGCCGGAGAGCACGTACTCGTTGCCGTCGACGCGAATGCTCTTGGAGACGAACTTCCATGACGGGAACTGGTCGGTGTCGAAGAAGTCGCCGTTCTTCAGGTGAGCGTCACGATTGGCGTCGGCGGTGTTGACCGTGGCGGGGTCGATGGTCACCTCGACCGTCGTGGCCAGACGATCCTCGGGCACGGTCACTGTGCCG
>JANPDB010000260.1:0-4009 GCA_031431255.1 Acidimicrobiia bacterium
GGTGCTCACCTCGCTCGGCTTCTGCGACGTGTTCAACGACATGGCCATGAACACCCAGGGCACCATCGTGCAAGGCCGTCTCAGCCGATCGATCATGCAGCGGCTCCACGCGGCGTGGAGCTGCGGAGCCGCGTGTGGCGCGGCGACAGGCGCACTCGCTTCGGCCTACGACGTCGGTGTCGGTGTCCATCTCGGCCTCGTCTCCGCGCTGCTCCTGAGCGTCATCGTGATCGTCCGACCACATCTCGTCCGAAGCGATCCAACGGTGAGCACCGCGGCTCCCGTCACGAGCGCGAAGCGACCGAGGCGGTTCTCGCCCGTAGTCGCGGCGATGGTCGTGATGGCGGTCGGCGTCGCCTTCGCCGAAGCCACGCCGTCGGACTGGAGCGCGGTCACGATGCGCGACGTGTTCTCGTTCAACGCCGCCGGAGTGGCGACCGTGGTGTTCGCGGGATCGATGCTCGTGGCACGGCTCTTCGGCGACCACATCGTGGACCGACTCGGACCTCAGCGAATGCTCGACGCGGCGCTCGCCGTCGCCGTCGCCGGTTTCGCGTTGATCATCGTGGCCCCGGTCGCGCCCGTTGCCCTGATCGGGTTCAGTGTGTGTGGCTTGGGCGTGTCGGTGATGTTCCCGCAGCTCTATGCCATGGCCGCCACATTGCCGGGAGCGGCAACGGGTTCTGGCCTCGGAGCGATGGGTATGGGTCAGCGCGTCGGTTTTCTCGCCGCACCCCTGCTTGTCGGCACTATTTCCGACTGGCGATCTCTTCGGTGGTCGTTCGCCGTAGTGGCCGCGATCGTGCTCGCCGCGATCCTCAGCGCGCGTACGGTACTTCGAGGGAACGTCGGTCGGGCGGTCGCCTGACCTGTCGCCGAGAAGCCCTCAGCCGGACACGCTGCGGATCTCGTCATTGAACGTTTTGACGTGATCGGCCATGAGCTTTTCGCACCGGTCGCCGTCGCCCTCACGCAGCGCGTCGAGCATGTCGACGTGCTCTGACAGCACGTCGTGCATCTCGAATGTCTCGCGCAGGTAGAGGTACCAGACCCGTTCGCTCTGGGCGTACAGCATGTCGAGCGTGTCGGTGAGGAAACGGTTGTGTGCCGCGGCCCACATCAACTCGTGACAGCGACGATCCACGGCGAGTGTCTCGACCTGGCCGGCTGTGGGTCTGACTTCGGAAAGCACGCGTCCGAGTTCGGCCCACTCGCCCGGAGCCCCACGCTCTGCAGCAAGCCGGGCGGCGTAAGGCTCGACCACGCGACGGGTCTCGAACAGCGTCGCCAACTCACTCACCTCGATGGACGTGACGAAGACGCCCCGCCGCGGCACCACCCGCACGAACTGATCGCGCTCGAGCCGCTGAATGGCCTCACGGATCGGTGTACGACTGACGCCCAGGCGCTCTTGGAGCGCGACTTCGTCGACCACGGCTTCCGGGGCCAATTCGAGAGTGACGATGAGCCGTTTGATCGCGGCGTACGCCTGATCACTCAGCGACTTGGGCCGGCTCACGAGCTTGGGCCAGCAAAGGAGGCAGAAATCAAAGCATGTCGGCCCAAGCGAGCCAGCCGGCCCACGTAACCGGGAACTAGGACCGCCGGAGACCGGGACATCGCCATGCTCCGAATGCTACCATCGTGATATATCAGACTGGACGTTGTCGTCCGGCGTCGGAACGAACGAGCCGGCTCAACCGAGTCGGGGCAAGGACATCATGAGCGAGTTCCCTACCAAGGCCAAGTGTGTCGTGATCGGAGCGGGCATCGTCGGAAACTGCCTCGTGGGGCACCTCGCCCGGCTCGGATGGACTGACATCGTGCAGATCGACAAGGGGCCGCTTCCGAACCCCGGCGGCTCGACCGGACACGCGTCGAACTTCATCTTCCCGACGGATCACAACAAGGAGATGGCGTTCCTCACCCTCGACAGCCAGCAGCAGTACGTCGACATGGGCGTCAACAACGAGTGCGGCGGCATCGAAGTGGCCCGCGAGCCGCAGCGCCTCGAGGAGTTCAACCGGCGCATGACCTCAGCGAAGGCGTGGGGTATCGACTCGCGGCTGATCACCACGGCCGAAGTCAAGGAGCTCGTCCCCTTCATCAACGAAGACGTGATCCTCGGCGGCTACTACACCCCCAGCGTCTCCGCCGTTGACTCGCTCCGGGCAGGCACGCTCATGCGTGAGGAGGCAGTGGCCAAGGGTGCGCTGCAGGTGTTCGCCACCACGGAGGTGCTCGACATCGAGACCGACGGTGTCTACGTGAAGGCCGTCGTCACAACGAAGGGCCGCATCGAGTGCGAATATGTGGCCATCGCGTGTGGCGTGTGGAGCCCCCGCATCGCCAAGATGGCTGGCGCCAACATCCCGCTGATCCCCGCCGTCCACCAGATGGCCGACGTAGGGCCCATCCAGATCCTCGTCGAATCGAACAAGGAACTGGCGTATCCAATCGTGCGCGATATGGACACGTTCTGTTACGAGCGCCAGTCCGCCGGTTCGATGGAAGTCGGATCGTATGCGCACCGACCGATCTTCCATCACCCCAACGACATCCCGTCGAATGAGGAGTCGGCACTCTCCCCGACCGAGCTGCCGCTCACCATGGACGACTTCGATCCGCAGATGGAGCAGGCCATCGAGCTGATGGACATGCTCGGCGACGCCGAGATCAAATACGCCATCAACGGCCTGCTCTCGCTCACGCCCGACGCCATGCCGGTCCTCGGCGAATGCGTCGAGGTGCGCAACCTCTGGTCGGCCGCCGCCGTGTGGATCAAGGAAGGTCCGGGCATCGCCCAGCTCGTCGCCGAGTGGATGACCTTCGGCTACCCGAAGATGTGCGATCCGCACTCGTCGGACATCAGCCGGTTCTACCCGCACGAGAAGACCGAGATGCACGTCGAAGCCCGATGTGCCGAGCACTTCAACAAGACGTACGGCATCGTGCACCCCCGTGAGCAGTGGGCGTCACAGCGCGACATGCGCCGTTCGCCGTTCTGGTGTCGGGAGGACGCGCTCGGCGCGGTGTTCTACGACGCCCGCGGGTGGGAGCGTCCGCAGTGGTATGGATCCAACAGCGCGCTTCTCGCCAAGTTCCCGGATGTCTGCGAGCCCCGCGAACACGAGTGGGACGGCCGCTGGTGGTCGCCGATCATCAACGCCGAGCACCTCCAGATGCGCGAGACCGTCGGCATGGTCGACATCACGGAATTCAATCAGCTCGACATCAGCGGACCGGGCGCCCTCGAACTCATGCAGAAGCTCAGCGTGAACCAGGTCGACGTGGCGGTCGGCCGAGGTGTCTACACGCCGTGGCTCACGCCGCACGGCGGCTTCCGTGGCGACCTCACCATCCAGCGGCTCGGCGAGCAGCACTTCCGCGTCGTCACCGGCGCCTTCGATGGCGGTCGCGACGAATACTGGATCAAGCGCCACATGCCCCTCGACGGTTCCGTCAGGTTCGAGAACAAGTCGAGCAGTCTGTGCACCATCGGCGTGTGGGGTCCGAACGCCAAGGCGCTCGTCGAGAAGATCCACACCCCGCAGCGAGGCGAAGGCGGGCTCGACAACGAGAGCTTCCCCTACGGCTCGGTGCTCGACCGTCTGCTCGCCGGGATCCCGTGCACGATGTTCCGCATCTCCTACGTCGGCGAGTTCGGCTGGGAGATCACCACGAAGATGGAACACGGTCTCAAGCTGTGGGATGCGCTCTACGCGGCGGGCCAAGACCTCGGAGTGATCCCCGTCGGCATCGGCGTCTACGCAGTCACCGGACGCATCGAGAAGGGCTACCGCCTCATGGGCGCCGAGCTCGAGAGCGAATACATGCCCCACGAGGCCGGCCTCGATCGCCCGAAGGTCAAGGCGGCCGACTTCATCGGCAAGGAGGCCTACGTGGCCGCTCGCTCCGCCGGAGCCAGCACGATCATGTGCACACTTACGATGGATGACCATATGTCGAAGGCCGGGATCAAGCGGTTCCCCGTCGGCGGCAACGAGCC
>JANPDB010000261.1:0-2063 GCA_031431255.1 Acidimicrobiia bacterium
TCGATCCAGTCGGCTTGGCTCCGTCCGGCCAAGGCGAACCGCGCCCCGGTCTTCTCGATGATGGGCGCTGCCTCCGGCCCCGACGCGACCACCACGTCATCACCACCCGCCACCAACGCCCCGATGATTGGTACGAGCGGATTCACGTGACCGGCTCCTGGTGTCGACACCACCAGGACTCTCACGACGAGGAACCTTTCCGTTCCCACCGCCTCACCGTCGGCAAGGAAACGTCGCCTCGGGATCACGAGGCGTGGTCGCCTTCTGCGCGCTACTCCTGAGCGCCGTCACTACGCAGCATCGCCGTCCCTACGCAGGATCGCCGGGCGTGTGCGGGTGGGCCTTCCGTTACAACTCGACCATGAGGCCCGAGCACCACTCGCGTGGTTGTGGTAAGCCCAACACCGGCAATCGTGCACCACCAGGTGCGCCGGCCCGATCCTTCGGGGGGTTATCGCGATGAGAATACGAGCGGTTGTCGTCATGAGCATCCTGACCGCAAGTACGTTCAGCGGTAACGCGATGGCTGCCACAACGAGCAGTAGCACCGCGGCCGACGCCGCCTCATTCCTGAACGTTCTCAAGGCCAGCGCCAAGGCCCAGGATGCCAAGGATGCCAAGACGTTCCTAAAGCTATGGACCGACAAGGGACTATCGGAGTTCGACGTCGGCTCGCGCAGCGACGTCGCGGCCGGCAAGAGCGACAACTTCGGCGCCGACCCGGCGACGGTGCTGAACTACGGCAAACCGGTCATCACCGCGAAAACGGCGACGGTCGACATCCAAGTCACGCTCGGCGCCAGCACCTTCGCGCAGCCCGTCTACCTCGTCTCGTTCAAGGGACTGAAACAGAACGGCAAGTGGCTGATCAACGGATTCGAGTTCAAAGGCAGCCCGCCACCACCAGCCGGGACCGACATCGTGCAGGTCACCGCGGTCAACTACGCCTTCAGCCTCAACAAGACCACCGCCAAACGCAACCTCGCGTTCCACCTCGTCAACAAGACGACTGAGGCGCACGAGATCACGTTCTTCAAGACCCCAACAGGCGTGACGCTGGCACAGGCCAAGACGGCCCTCGAAAACGTCGACGGACACGAACTCAAGCCGATCCCGGCCGGCTACCAAGTGAACCACATCAGCTACGCCGAACCGGGCCAGACAAGCGACATCACGTTCGCCGCCCCACTCGCCCCCGGCGACTACGCCATCGTGTGCTACATCCCCAAAGGCGGCACGGACGACCACGGCGACCCAAAAGACCCGAAAGCGCTCCCACACGTGAAACTCGGAATGATCACCCTTCTGCACGTGATCTGACTCGATCACCGCACCACGAATTCGAATTGCGCGCCGACCACCCATATAAACAGTGATGAGCGGTCCTCGTCGGTAGTGGCTCCCAGACGATCGCGCCTCAAGGTCGTTCGTCCTCGCTTCGCTGTCTGTGGGCGCTCCACCTTGACCCACGATCGTCTGCTCGCGTACGAAGCGACCAAGGGCCCTTCGGCCCGAGCTTTCATCCGTCCATAGGTTGCCGCCGATCCGCAGAAGAAGTGAGACATTGGGTGGTTCCGATGGAACCTCCGAAAACAACTCAGCGCTGCCGTCGCACGACCGAGCACGCCGACGAGAACCGCCTAAGTCGAACGCAACCGGCGGCCGATCCCAGCACCCGAGCCTGTGGAGGTGGCCAATCTCCCAAACGGTTCGACACGCAACCGGATCTGACTCTGGTTGCTCCAGCGCCTCATGATCGTGCCATGGTGCGACATGACCTGCGGGGCAGTTTGGCGGGCCGGGCCCGGGGCGGAACTGCTGGCGATCAGCGGGATCGGTCGATGTGAATTTCTCCTCTATTGGCGTCGACTCGTAGCCAGGTGCCGTCGGGGATCAAGCGGGTTGCGCCGGTGACGCTGACCACCGCGGGGATGCCCAACTCGCGGGCGACGATGGCCGCGTGGCTTTGCTGTGCGCCGACCTCGACCACCACAGCGGCGGCGCTCAGGAAGAGGGGTGTCCAGGCCGGATCGGTGATTGGGGCGACGAGTATCTCGTCGGGT
>JANPDB010000262.1:0-3227 GCA_031431255.1 Acidimicrobiia bacterium
GCGAAGAAGATGAGGTCGCCCTTCGGACGGAAGCCGCGCCGGGCGAAGTCCTTGAACGCCACCGCCATCGATGCGGTGAGGTTCAGCATGTCCACGGCCCCGCGGCCCCACACCTCACCGTCAATCAGATCGGCACCGAACGGGTCGCGGCTCCACCCGTCGGGGTTGACGGGCACCACATCCGTGTGGCCCATCAGGCACAGGCTGGCCGCGGATGGGTCCGACCCCTCGATGCGCGCCACCAGTGACGTCCGCCCCGGAGAGGGCTCGAAGCGCTCCGTGGACACGCCAGTGCCTTCGAGGAACGACTGGAGGGCGTCTGCGCTGCGCACCTCCTGGCCCGATCCAGCGGAACCGTCGTTTACGCACGCGTTGCGGATCATCGTCCGAAGAAGCTCCACGGTCTGGCCGGTCAGCACGTCACCCATGAGAGGAAGTATGTCCCCTCGGGGACGGCTGCACCCGTCATGAGTCGAGCGCGGGCAAGCTCGGTATGGTTCGGCGTCACCGCCGGGCCGCGAACTGCTGCTGGTCGTGCGTGCGGCGATGGTGGTGTGGACGACGTCGGGTCGCGGTCAACTCGCTCGGACAGAGCGGACACAACACACGATTTTCCAAGTGAGACGTTGGTTAGTACCATTACTCCATGAGGATCTCGTGAGTCATGTCCGGAGCTCGACCAACGCGCCGTCCCCATCGCCGTGGCCTACCTTTGCGCTGTGCGCCCTCGGCGCCTACATCACCACCCTCGACCTCTCCGTCGTCAACGTCGCGTTCCCGGAGATCCTGCGTGACTTCGGCATCTCTCGCGCCGATGCGTCGTGGATCGTCACCGCCTACAACATCTGCTTCGCCGGCCTGCTCATCGTTTCCGGCAAGGTCGCCGATCAACTCGGCCGTCGGCGAATCTTCCTCCTCGGCGTTGCGGTCTTCGGCATCGGCTCGATGTTGTGCGCGTTGGCCCCAGGGCTCGGAGTCCTCGTCGTCGGTCGGGTCATCCAGGGCATCGGCGGAGCACTTTTGACCCCGGCCTCACTCGGCCTTCTCCTTGCCGCGTTTCCGCCCGAAAAGCGAACCTCGGTCGTGGCGATGTTCGGCGGTATCGGCGCCCTGGGCGTGGCCAGCGGACCCAGCCTCGGCGCCCTGCTCATCAGCGTGTCGAACTGGCGGGCCGCGTTCTGGGTGAACGTGCCCGTGTGCGCCGCCGTTCTCTTCTTCGGACGCACCACGTTGCGCGAGACCGCTCGGGCGATCGATCGGCGCTTTCCCGACCTCGCCGGCGCCGCACTGATCACCATCTCGCTCGCCGCGCTCGCCCTCGGAATCTCGCGGTCCGAGGTATGGGGATGGACCGACCCCAAGACCCTCGGGTCGCTCGCCGTGAGTGCGATCGCCGCGCCACTCTTCTGGAAGCGCCAGGGACGCCATCCGAATCCGATCCTCGACCTCGACCTGTTCCGGAGCCGCGGGTTCAACATCGCGAATTTCTCGAGCATCGCGTTCTACGCCGGTTTCGCCGCGTCCGGACTCAACAACGTCCTCTTCCTTCGTCAGGTCTGGGGCTACACCGTGCTCCACGCCGGCCTTCTGAGCGCGCTCGCCCCCCTCACGGTCGCACTGCTGGCGCGGAAGTCGGGGCAGCTCGCCGGGCGTTTCGGGTTCCGGCCGTTCGTGATCTTCGGGCCGGCGATCGTGGCCGCGAGCGCGCTGGCCTTCCGTCTCCTCATGGATGCAACACCGCGACCGTGGCTGTTCGTGGCCATCGCCGAATGCACGGCCGTCGGCATCGCTGCGTTCATTCCCGTCAACAGTGCGGCAGCGGTGACGAGCCTGCCCCCCGACCGGCTCTCCGTCGGCGGGGCGGTGAACAACACGTTCCGGCAGGTGGGCTCGGTGCTCGGCGTCGCCATTCTCGTGGCGGTGCTCGGGTCGCCGGAGTCGCGAGAGGCGCTTCTCGCCGCGCACCATCGCGGCTACCTCTACGTGGCGATCGTGGCATCCATCGCCGCGGCCATCGGCATCGCCCAGCCGAGTTTGGGTGCCGCAGCCACGGCGGCGGGACCGGCCGCTACGGCCGCTCCAGTCACTTCACGATGACGGCGGCGCGCTGACGGCGCTACTGGCGCGCTCGCGGGCGACGAGGCGCTCGCGTCCTACGCCGCGGTGACCATCAGCGGTAGGGCACGCAAGAACTTCGCCGCGAGTGCGGCACCGCCTTCAATCTCCAGCGAGCGGCGCGGCGTGTCAAGGTACGACGACTCCTTCGCCGCATTGAAGAACTGACGCGACGAACAACGCATGCGAAGGAGCGGTGTCCCCTCGGCGGGGCCATAGCGAAGCATCGCCACTCGGCGGGAAACGATGACGGTGAATTCCTCACCATCGATCACCAACTCGTACTGACCGTCGTCGAGCCCGCCCGCGTAGTGCCGGGCCATCGTCTGCAGGGCCCACCGGGCCCTCACCTTCGCATCCGGGGCGGGAACGGCCGGCAGGAAGGGCATGCCCCAGTCGGCGAGTCGACCGGCGATCGCGGAGAGTTCGTGGCCGGACTCGGTGAGCGAATACATCTTGGCCGGGACCGGGTGCTTGGTCGACCGATGCACGACCACACCGGCCGACTCGAGTTCGCGAAGACGCTCCGCCAAGACATCGGTGGCGATACCCGGCAGACCAGCGAAGAGATCGGTGAACCGGCGTGGTCCGGGTGCGAGATCACGAACGATCAACATCGACCAACGCTGTCCGACGAGATCCATCGCTGCCGCGAGCCCGCAGTGCTGACCGTACGTTCTCGTTCCCATCGCCCCTCCTCATGAGACAACTTGGAAAATCCAGTGTAGTAGCGCCGTCCGAAGAGAAGCCCGAGTCCCTCGTCGCTACCCGTGACGTGCACTCCGCGAGGCCATCCCGGTAGGGTTCACCCTCATCCGACCCGCCCACAACAACCAGCCGCAGACGTCAGGGGATGGTCGAGCGGACAGCGTGAGGTCGTTTCGTCCACTGCTGAAGCTGCTGACGGTCGGCGCCCTGGGGCGTCTGCCGTTCATCACGCTCCCGGTGGCGGCGCTCCTCCTGGTCGACGAGCGAATCGGGCTGGGCTATGCAGGAATCGCCTCGGGGGCGCTGTCGCTGGGTGCCGGCCTCATCGGCTTGCTGGTGGGCCGACTCCTCGACGGACCGAAAGCCGGGCGCGTCCTGGCCGCGCTCACCCTCGCCCATATTCC
>JANPDB010000263.1:0-11651 GCA_031431255.1 Acidimicrobiia bacterium
TCCGACCGCCCCGAAGCACCAGGGCATCACCATGGTCGTGCTCGACATGAAGGCCGAAGGCGTCGAAGTGCGTCCACTCAAGATGACGAGCGGCAACTCCGAGTTCAACGAGGTCTTCTTCAACGACGTGTTCGTTCCCGACGACGACGTGGTCGGACCCGTCGATGGCGGCTGGACGGTCGCCCGCGCTACCCTCGGAAACGAGAGCGTGAGCATCGGTGGTGGCGGCGGAGGAGGGATGGCACTGCCCGGGGAAGCCCTCATCGCCGCCTACGACGCGAACCCGAGTCGTCTCGCTGGCGGCCCCGCTCGGATCGGCCGTTACACGGCAACGCATCAGGCGATGGCGGCGCTCAACATGCGGAGCGTGTTCCGAGCTGTCGCCGGAAGCGGTCCCGGCCCCGAGGGCAACATCACCAAACTCGTGTTGTCGGAGATCGGCCACGAAGCCGC
Source organism: Acidimicrobiia bacterium (assembly GCA_031431255.1). Classification (GTDB taxonomy): domain Bacteria; phylum Actinomycetota; class Acidimicrobiia; order Acidimicrobiales; family JANYDT01; genus JANLQX01. The sequence continues at coordinate 454 of JANPDB010000263.1, forward strand.
CGCGATGTTCGCCGAGGTCCAGGGCGCCGAGGCAGCGTTCATGGACGGACCGCGCGCCCTCGTCGGCGGCATGGTCCTCATGCACCGCGGCATGTCGATCGCCGGCGGCACGTCGGAGATCAAGCGGAACCAGATCGGCGAGCGCATCCTCGGCCTCCCCCGCGACCCGCTCCTCAACTGACACGTCTCCGGCGCGCACGCCACACCACAACCGACGCCTCTCCAAGAGACTGACGACAAGGACCACACCATGAAGATCCAAGCAGCCGTGCTGCGCGACGGGGAATCTCCGTACACGATCGAGGACGTCGATCTCGCCGAACCGCGACACGGCGAGGTCCGGGTTCGAATCGTCGGCGCCGGCATGTGCCACACCGACGCGCTGGCACGGGCGGGTTTCGTCGCTCTCCCCATGATCACCGGCCACGAAGGCTCCGGTGTCGTCGACGCGATCGGTCCCGGAGTCACGACACTCGCCGTGGGCGATCACGTGGTGCTGTCGTTCGACTCCTGCGGTGTCTGCGACAACTGTGCGAAAGGTCAGCGCGCGTACTGTGAGACCTTCCTCCCGCGCAACCTGACCGGACGCGACCTCGACGGCTCCACCACCGTCACCGACGCGGCCGGCCACGAGGTGGCCGCCCGCTGGTTCGGGCAGTCGTCGCTCGCCACCCACTGCATTGCTTCGGTGCGCAATACCGTCAAGGTCGACGCCGACCTCCCGATCGAGTTGTTCGGACCGCTCGGATGTGGAATCCAGACCGGAGCCGGTTCGGTTCTGTTGTCATTGCAGGTCAAGCCGGGCACGAGCCTCGTGGTCTTCGGGTCGGGTGCCGTCGGCCTCGCCGCAATCATGGCCGCAGTCGTCGCCGGCGCCACGACGATCATCGCCGTCGACCTGCACGAGTCACGGCTTGCCCTCGCCCAGGAACTCGGCGCAACCCACGTCCTGCGAGGCGACCGGGATGATCTGGTCACCGAGATCCAGACCATCACCGGTGGCGGTGCGCACTACACGATCGACACCACGGGCATTCCGAGTGTGATGCAGTCGGCGGTGATGTGCCTTCGTATGACGGGCGTGTGTGGCTTCGTCGGCGTCCAGATCGGCAACATCGAGTTCGACGGATCCGCGCTGATGGGCAAGACCGTCATCGGTATCCTCGAAGGGAGCGCCGATCCGCACTCGTTCATCCCCCACATGATCGAACTGTGGCGTGCCGGACGATTCCCGTTCGATCGACTCATCACCACGTATCGACTCGATCAGGTGAACGAAGCGGAGCAGTCCTCGCTAAGTGGCGGAGCGATCAAGCCGGTGTTGATCCTCTAGCCCCCCGATTCATAAGTCTGCAGAGGAATTTCTCGGGAAGATTCCGCCGTGACGGCGTCCTCGTCGTTGCGGTTGGTCGAGGCAGGCACTACCTCCTGCGTCAATACCACGACGAAATCTGACCCGCCAATTCCGCGAGCCACTTACGATTCGGGACACTTGACGTCCCGGGGCATTCGCCCTTCGCAGCTCAGGCCGGTCCGACAACGACGCTCCCTCGGGGCACCGTCGTGGTCGCCGCCGCTGTCGTGGTCGGAGCCAACGTCGTGGTCGGAGCCAACGTCGTCGTCGGCGCCAACGTCGTCGTCGGAGCGAGCGTCGTCGTCGGAGCCAACGTCGTCGTCGGCGCGAGCGTCGTGGTCGGAGCCAACGTCGTGGTCGGAGCCAATGTCGTCGTGGTGGTCGGAGCCAACGTCGTCGTAGGAGCCTTCGTCGTCGTGGTGGTCGGCGCCAACGTCGTCGTCGGAGCCTTCGTCGTCGTGGTGGTCGGCGCCAACGTCGTCGTAGGAGCCTTCGTCGTCGTAGGAGCCTTCGTCGTCGTGGTGATCGGCGCCAACGTCGTCGTAGGAGCCAACGTCGTCGTAGGAGCCTTCGTCGTCGTCGGAGCCTTCGTCGTCGTGGTGATCGGCGCCTCCGTCGTGGTAGTCGCCGCCTTCGTGCTCACTGTCGCACTCGTCGTCGGAGTCTCTGCAGGGATCGGGACGGGAACCAGCGCGGCGCCCTTGACGCTGGTCGGCGGCTCGTCCAAGGTCGAGACGGATCGCAACGTCGTTGTCAGGCTCGTTGGCTTCGCCGCCGACCCAACCGTACCGACGGTCGGACCCACGGTGCCGGACGTCGGTGGTGCGGCGCCAGTAGGGAGGTTGGAACGAGTCGTCACTGGCAAAGGAGCCGGCACCGGGCGAAAAGGTTTCGTCGCGGCGGCTCTGGACACCGTTTCGAGGGTCGCCGTCGTGGGAACGAGCCGGAACCAATTCGGAATCCGAATCTTGGCGAGCGGCACTCGAGCGGTGACGGAGGTGCGAGGCAGTGAACCGGTTGGATCGAGCTCTGGCCCCGGCGCCGGCTCGGCCCGAACGGGCGGAGTGAAGACTGTCGCCAAAGTCGTGGAATCGGGAACCGTCGGGCGGTAGAGGGCGTCGGACAAGACGAGCCGCTCCGAGGGTTTCGACCTAGCGACCCCCACAAGCCACACGAGTTCGCCGATCGACAGAACCACGGCGGCAACGAGAAAAATACTTCGTAACGAGAATCGGTCACGCATCGGGCGCTCTCACTTTGGAGCTGGAAAAGGAGCCCGGGGAAGGAGGCCAGAACGATGTTGCGCAGTCGAGGCTCTCGCTTCGGCCGTGCAGCGAACTGCCCACCCACAGTAGCCGAGGCTTTCGCCGGACCCATGAGAGACGAGAGAGATTCCCGAAGAAAATCGCCGATTGGCACTCAACGGGTACCCCTTCGATTCGCCCGCAGTCCGAGGCCGACGGGGCCAAGCGCTCACAACGGAGCGATGGCATCTCCCGGGAGCGCTCCACCGGCGTAGAGCGCCGACTGGAAGCGGCGCATGCCGGCCAGCCAGCGGTCGATGTCCGTGGCCTTGCGTTCCACGTAGGTCGCGACCTCCGGATGGGGAAGCACGTGGAACCGCTCCGCCCTGACCGCCTCGATGCATGCGGTCGCGACATCGCTGGCCGACTTCACACCGTCGGCCGCGGCAACCCCGTCTTCGAGTCCCCCGCCACCAAGGGTGTCGGGGCTGTTGATGGCGATGTTCGTGGCAACCGCCTGCGGGCACAGCACCGAGACCCGGATGCCCTGGTGGTGATGCGTGATCGACAGCCACTCCGCAAGCGAAACCGCGGCGTGCTTGGTGATCGAGTAGCTCATGGAGCCGATCTGACTGAGGAGTCCCGCGGCCGACGCGGTGTTGAGCAGGTATCCCTCCCCGCGAGCGATCATCGACGGGAGCACAGCGCGGGCGGCATAGATGTGCGCCATCACGTGGACCTCCCACATCGCCTGGATGCGCTCGTTCGTGTCCTCGAGCCCGCCCACCGTCACGAAGCCGGCGTTCGACGCGAACAGATCGATGGGGCCATGGGCGTCCTCCGTTCGATCCACGAGCGCCCGGATCCCCGCCTCGTCACGCACGTCGAGGCCGACACCCGTGCCGCCGACCAGCGCGGCGACTCGCTTCGCCTGCGCCTCGTTCAGGTCGGCGACCACCACATGCCTTGCGCCGTCCGCATGTGCGGCGACGGCGAGCGCCTCGCCGATTCCTGACCCGCCGCCGGTAATGACCACAACTCGATCTCGAAGTTCCATGGGCGGCAGCGTAGATAGCTGAGCAGAGCTGAGGCGAACCGGGCTTCGTCGAGCGAACACAGCGGTACCGTTTGTCACCGACTCCCGAACGACCCCGAGGACCCGCTATGTCTGGATTGCTTACCAACCTTCGCCCCGATGGCACTCCGTATCCCGTGCAGCTCGACGACAACGAGCTGGGCAAGACGCTCGACCCCCTCTCGTTCGCGGTGCTCCGCAAGGCCGGGACCGAACGGGCAGGCACCGGCGAGTACACCGACGAGGAGACCGAGGGCGTCTATCGCTGCAAAGCATGCCGGGCCGAGCTCTTCCGCAGCGACACCAAGTTCCACTCGGGATGCGGCTGGCCGTCGTTCTACGCGCCCTCGGCCGACGACGCCGTGGTGCTCCTGACCGACCACCTGCTCGGCTACCCCCGCACGGAAGCGCGCTGTGCGAACTGCGGCTCCCATCTCGGCCACGTCTTCACCGGGGAGGGCTACCCGGTGCCGACCGATGAACGCTGGTGCATCAACTCCGTGTCGCTCACGCTCGAACCGAAAGATCCCGGAACGGCCTGAGCGGGGCGGCTCGACGTGAGCCGCCAGCGCTGGTCAGATGGACCGGCCCACGCCCTCCCAATAGGGAGCGCGGATCTGACGCTTGAGCAGCTTTCCGGCCTCGCTCCGCGGGAGTTCGTCGACGATGTCCCACGATCGCGGCACCTTGTACCCGGCCAGCCGTTCGCGCACGTAGGAGGAGACATCGGCCGCCAATTCGTCGGACCACTTCGTGCCGGGAACGAGTTGCAGAGCAGCCTTGACCTCCTCACCGAATTCCTCGTTCGGCACACCGAACACGGCGGCGTCTACGACGAGCGGATGCCCAGTGAGCACGCCTTCGATCTCGGCCGGGTAGATGTTGACTCCGCCGGAGATGATCATGTCGATCTTGCGGTCCGACAGGTACAGGTAGCCCTCACCGTCGAGGTAGCCGATGTCGCCGAGGGTGAAGAACCCGGCGACGCTGTGTGCTTCGGCGGTCTTCTCCGGCTCGCCGAGGTACTCGAAGTCGGTGCCCATCGCGTTGCGAACATGAATGACACCCGCTCCCCCGGTCGAAGCGTCGTCACCCTCCTCCGCCACGATGCGAACCGTCATGTTCGACATGGGCTTCCCGACCGAGCCGGGCCGGGTCAGCCATTCCTCGGCGGTGATCATCGAGACCACACCGCCCTCGGTCGCGCCGTAGTACTCGGTGATCTTCGGCCCCCACCACTCGATCATCTGACGCTTGACGTCGGGCGAGCACGGCGCTGCGCCGTGGAGCACGAACGAGAGTGACGACCCGTCGAAGGCGCGCTTGCGCTCCTCATCCACCCGCAGCGCGCGCACGAACTGGGTCGGTACGAGATGCACGTTGGTGATGCCATGGCGGTCGATCAGCTCGAGCATGTCCTCGGGCACGAAGCGCTTCTGCATCACGACCGATGAACCACCGATCAGCGGAAAGAACGAGAAGGCCCATTGCGCCGAGTGGTAGCCGGGGCCGCAGAGGAGCGTGCGACCTCTCGGCGGGAAGCCGATGTTGACCATGCCGGCGGCCATCAGTTCGTACACCTCCGGTGGGACTCCGGCGGCGAAAGCTGAGTTGGTGACACCCTTCGGCCGCCCGGTCGTGCCCGATGTGTAGAACATCACGCCGCCCATCGACTGATCGTCCGGTTCGTCCTCCGACGCCGCGGCGAGCGCGTCTTCGTAGGTGGACTCGAACGTGAGCATCGGCACGGTGACATCGGCGGTGTTTGCCGTGAATTCCGGGTCGACGATGAGCAGTTTGGAGCCGGAGTTCTCGACGACGTAGGCGACCTCATCGGCCGAGAAGTGCCAGTTGATCGGCACGACCAGGACGCCGGTGTGAGCGACCGCGAGGAACACCTCGAACATCTCGCGCCGGTTGCCCGACAGCAGGGCTACACGCTCGCCGGGCTGCAGTCCGTGGTCACGAAGCACATGGATGAGCCGGTTCACCCGCCCATTGAGGGCGATCCACGATGTGTCGCCCCGATCGTCTACGAGGGCGGGGAAGTCGGTACGGTCGAGGGAAGAGAGGAGCAGGCGAGCCATAAAGGCACGCTACCGGCGGTCGGCTCCGTTGACCCAAGTCGACCCGTCGGCCGTGCCCGAGAACTGCTGTCCTGTCGGGAGGTAGCGCGGTGATCAGCCGGGCTGGAGGAACTCGACCCAGTTGCCTTCGGTGTCCTCCACGATGGAGATGGTGATGCCGGGCCGGAGGGTGACGACCGGCCGAATGACCTTGTGACCCGCCGCCTCGACTGCCGCGGTGATCTCTTCGATGTTGGACACGGTGATCGTGAAGTAGCGGTACCCGGTCGAGCCGCCGATCCCTCCGGGCGGCGAGACGGCGGGAGGCGTCTTTCCGTTCTGGACGAGCTTGATCATGCTCGTTCCACACATCAGCCGGTACATCGTTCCCCCGCCGGGCATCGGCTGCGAGCCGGCTTCGGTCAGGCCCACGAGGTCGCGATAGAACGCGAGCGCCGCCTCGCCATCCGTGACGATGATGCCGAGGTCGATGGAGTCTTTGGCCAGTGCGATACCCATGAACCCACCGTACCCGGGAGTCTGCGGCTCGGTCCAAGCGCGAAGTTCCCGCGCGGGTGCGGCGGAACCTAGCGTGGTCGTGAGCCCATGATCCTGCACCACGTGACCCTCCATCGCCTCAGGCTTCCGCTGGCTACTCCCTTCCAGCGCGCATCGGGAACCGAGAAGTACCGCGAGGTCCTGCTCGTCGAGGCTGTCGGTGACGAGTTCTTCGGTTGGGGCGAGTGCGTGGCGGAGGCCGAGCCGACCTACAGCCCCGAATACGTCGAGAGCGCGGCGTATGTGATCGAGAAGTTCCTCCTCCCACGCGTCGGCACCCAGAAGATGCGGGCCGCGGACCTGGCCTCTCGCTTCAGCGGCATCAAGGGTCATGCGATGGCCAAGGCAGGTATCGAGGCCGCGATGCTCGACGCCGAGTGCCGGAAGTTCGGCGAGTCCTTCGCTCAGCGCCTCGGGGCCACCCGCGACCGGGTGTCGGCGGGTGTCGCCGTCGGCATGCAGCCGACGGTGGGTGAGCTCGTCGACTCGGTCGGTGCCTTCGTCGCCGAGGGTTACCAGCGGGTGAAGCTCAAGATCGAGCCAGGCAACGACGTGGTCCCGGTCGCCGCCGTGCGAAAGGCATTCCCGAACCTTGCCCTCCAGGTGGACGCGAATGGCTCGTACACGACCGACGACGCTCACCACCTCGCACAACTCGATGCGTTCGATCTCCTCCTCATCGAACAACCCCTCGGCGATGACGACTTCCTCGGTCATGCCGAGCTTGCCCGGCATCTCCGCACACCGATCTGCCTCGACGAGTCGATCACCTCGTTGCGAACGGCAGAGCTCGCGCTCGCGCTCGGCTCGTGCCGCGTGATCAACATCAAGGCCGGACGCGTCGGTGGCTTCCTGGAAGCGGTGCGCATCCACGATTTGTGCGTCAGCCGGAACGTGCCGGTCTGGTGCGGGGGAATGCTCGAGACCGGTATCGGGCGCGCCGCGAACCTCGCCCTCGCCGCCCTCCCCGGCTTCACGCTCACCGGCGACCTGTCGGCCTCCTCGAGATACTTCCACCGCGACGTCACGGAGGCGTTCACCCTCGATGACGGCTTCCTGCGGGTGCCCAACGGCATCGGCATCGGGGTCGTCCCCATCGCCGAACGGCTCGCCGAGTTCCGGACGAGCTCACGGACGATCCTCATCGGGTGATCTTCGCTTCCGGTCCGCGCAGCGTCGCCGGCCACGGCAGACTCGGTCCATGAACGAGACCGATCGCCGTCAACTCGATGCTGATGTGGCCGGATGCGCGTTGTCGCACCAGGCCCTCCTCGCCGAACTTGATGACCTCGCTCAGACTGACGTTGTCGCCGTCACTCGGGCATCCCTGCTCCCCGACTGGACCGTTGGACACGTGCTGACCCACTTGGCCCGCAACGCCGATGCGTTGGCCGGGATGATCGAAGGGGCGCGACTCGGCGAGGAGCGCCTCATGTATCCGTCAGTGGACGCCCGCAACGCCGCCATCGCCGACGGGGCACCACGCCCGTTCGCCGACCAGGTCGACGACATCCGACGCTCCGTGTGGCGGCTCGAGCAGGCCTGGGCCACGCTCGACGGCGCCGGATGGGCAGCTCACGGCCTTGCGCCGTTCGGCAAGGTCCCGATCGTTCAGGTTCCTTGGCGGCGCTGGCGCGAGGTCGAGGTGCATCGTCTCGATCTCGGCCTGGGTTACATGTGGGGGAACTGGCCCGTCGACTACGTCGTCGCGGATCTGCAACGACGGCGCACGCAGTGGCTTACTGATCCCGCAAACACGCTGCCAAGCGATGTCGCAGCAGCTGTCGACCATCAGCAGCTGGCCTGGCTCCTCGGCCGCGCTTCCGGACTCGCCTCGCCCGCACCGTCACTCTGAACGACACTCTGGATCCACTAACCCGACCCGAAGCAAACGGAGAACACCATATGACACGCGCGCTTACTTTTGGAGCCTTCATCCCGCAGGGATGGAAGGGTGAATACGTCGGTATCACCGACCCCCGTGAGCAGTGGCAGACGACCGTGGACGTCGCCGTTCTCGCCGAGGAGCTCGGCTTCGACTCCGTCTGGGTGTACGACCACTTCCACAACGTCCCTCGGCCCATCCACTCGACCGTGTTCGAATGCTGGACGGTCATGGCGGCCATCAGCCAGCGGACCTCGAGGATCCGGCTCGGACAGATGGTGTCGTGCAATGCCTACCGCCATCCCTCAGTCGTGGCCAAGATCACCTCGACGATCGACGTGATCAGTGGCGGGCGTCTCGACCTTGGGATCGGTGCGGGCTGGTACGAGCACGAGTTCAAGGGCTACGGCTTCCCGTTCGGCACACCGAAGGAGCGCCTGGGGATGCTGCGTGAAAGCGTCGAGATCATCAAGTCGATGTGGACGCAGGCTGACACGACGTACGACGGCACGTACTACCAACTCAAGGGGGCGCAGTGCGACCCGAAGCCCCTGCAGTCACCAACCCCGCCGATCTGGATCGGCGGCGGCGGCGAGCAGGTGACACTGCGCATCGTCGCCCGCCATGGCGACTGGGCAAACTTCGGCGGCGGCTCACCGATCGAAGCCTTCGTTCACAAGAGCTCCCTCTTGGCCGAGCACTGCAAGGCTGTCGGACGCGACTTCGACGAGATCGGCCGCTCCGTGTCGGGCGACATCTTCATCCGCGAGACGGAGGCCGAGGTACGCGCTGCGGGGACGAAGTCGCTCACCGGTCAGCCGTTGGAAGAATGGGCAGCAGGACATTTCGTCGGCACCGCGGAGCAGGTCGCCGAGAGAATGCAGCGCTACATCGACGCCGGCTGCCGCGGCTTCGTGCCCTGGTGTGCCGACTATCCCGACACCGAGACGCTTCACCACTACGCGAAGGTGATGAAGCAGCTCAGATAGCGGGGCTCACCCGGGAGAGGTTCCGAACTGCGGTGGCCGCCTCTCCCGGTGGCTGGCCACGCCCTCGATCACATCGGGACCACCGAAGCCGAGGAACTCGTAGGCGAGCGAGGCGTCGAACGCCGGACCGAACATGCGATATCCGTGGTTCAGCGTGTGCTTGGTCCAACGGATCGCCTGTTGCGCGCCGGCAGCCAGTTCTTCTGCGACCTTGAGCGCCTCCGTCATCACGTCGTCCTCGTCGACGCACATCGACACGAGGCCGATCCGCTCTGCTTCCTCCCCGGAGAGATCGCGACAGGTGAGCAGGTAGTACTTCGCCTTGGCCATACCGCACAGCAGCGGCCAGCAGATCGCCGCATGATCGCCGGCGGCGACGCCGAGGCGGGTGTGACCGTCGATGATCCTCGTGCGACGGCCGACAACCGACACGTCGGCGAGGAGGCCCGCCACGAGGCCCGCACCCACGGCCGGTCCCCACATCGCCGAAACGATCGGCTTCGAGCAGTTGATGATGTTGAGGACGAGATCACGTGCTTCGCGCAGGACGCGTGAGCGGGTGCCGTAGTCGACCACCATCTCATCGATCATGTCGAAGCTGCCACCCGACGAGAAGCCCTTCCCTGCTCCGGCGATCAGGGCGACATGCACGCTTGCGTCCCGATCGATCTTCGTCCACACGTCGGCAAGGTGTGCGTGCTTGGCCGCGTCGACGCTATTGAGGCCGGGGCCCTCCAGGGTCAGCTGGAGGACGTGGTCGGACGGACACGAAAACGTCAGCGACGGGAATGCATCGGTGTATGCGGCGATGTCGATCATCTCTTGGTCCTCTTCGAGCGGGGCAGGCATGTTGCGGGGCGCAGGAGTGAACAAGCGCTGGGACTTGACGCTCGAACGCCCGTACACTTCGCCGACCGCCCGGTTGGGCAGCTTCGACGAAGGGACATGCTGATGACGGTACCGGTTGCCAACGGCGAGGAGCGAGCGGCGGCATACGCAGCCTGTCGCGGACGTGTGCGTGCATTGCTCGGCGGGATCTCCGATGCCCAGGCCGACGTGATCGTGCCCGCGTGCCCTGACTGGACAGTCCGGAACCTCACTGCCCACCTCGCCGGGATCTGTCGCGATCTGGCGGAACGGAACCTGCCGTCCGGTGACGTGCAGGCATGGGTCGATCGACAGATTGCCGAGCGGTCCCAACGAAGCGTCGCTTCACTGCTCGATGAGTGGGACCAGTTCAGCCCAGTGTTCGAGTCCATGATCGTGGCCCGGCCCGAGCGAACCGGCGCGTTGCTCTACGACGCGGTCGCGCATGAGCACGACGCCGCGTCGGCACTCGGAATCATCGGTGACCGGACATCGGAGGGCATCCACCTGAGCATCGACATCATCGCTGCCATGATCGACGGCGATCTCGGCAAGGCCGGCCTTCCAGCGGTTCGCTTTGCCGATGGCATGCGCACGTGGGACGTGGGCCAGGGGCCGGTTGAGTTCACGATGGAGGGCGACACCTACGAGCTGATGCGTGCTCTCGGCAGTCGCCGCAGCATCGGCCAGCTTCGAGCCATGATGCACACGGGCGATCTGGACCGGTTCCTTCCGCGCCTCGCCCATCTTCCGCTGCCGGTCACCGATCTCGTCGAGTGAGAACTTCCTCGAGATTCTCTCGATTCGTCTGAACAGAATTCGTCGTTCGGTCGTATCCACCTCCGACACACGTTCACTCGACCGAGTGCGGACGTGCCCCACACAGGGACCCGGAGGTTTCCATGTCACGCTTCGCCCGCCGCTCCTTCGCGACTGCACTCCTCGCCGCCGTCGCATTTTCCCCACTCGCCGTCGGCTCCGTTGCCAACGCCGCCGACACACCGGCGAAGAAGGCGGCGTACACCATCGCCGTCAAGGAGTCGAAGCTCGGCCCGATCCTCACCGACGGCACCGGCATGTCGCTCTACATGTTCACCCCGGACCGGCGCAACGTGAGCAACTGCGAGGGCCCCTGCCTGGCCGCCTGGCCGCCGGTCATG
>JANPDB010000264.1:0-2261 GCA_031431255.1 Acidimicrobiia bacterium
GATGCAGTCGAGCATGGCGAACTCCTCAGCTACGCGGATCGGTGGGTTGTAGAGCGCGATCGAGTTGCCGATGACGCAGATTGCCGCCTTGCTCGTCCGGCGGGCCAGACCCGCCGCGATGATGTTCGGGCTCGGCATGATGCCGTAGGCATTCTGGTGGTGCTCGTTGACGCCGATTCCGTCGAAGCCCATGGCGTCGGCATACTCGAGCTGGTCCATGTACTGGTGGTAGAGCTCGTTGGCGCGAACGGGGTCGAAGAGCTTCTGATCGATGTCGACCCACACCGAACGGTGGTTGGCCCGGAAGTCATCGGGGAGATCCGGCCACGGCATCAGGTTGAACCAGACGAACTTCATCTTCGACCTACCCCCTCGGGAGCGCACCTCGCGTGGGTACCACGGTAGGCGGCGCGGGCGCACGAACGCCATCTCTCATGCGATCGGGGCAAGACTCTCGCCATGAAGACACTCCAGGATTTCTCGATCAAGCGGACCGCCCACCACCCCCACCCTGCCGTGCGGTCGGGGGACAAGCTCACCCGCGGCGAGCGCGCCGCCGACCGCTTGCGCAACGGAATGGGGTCGTGGGGCTTCGTGTTCGCCGCGCTCGTGTTCCTCGCCGGTTGGATGATCGGCAACCGCAACGTCGGGTTCGACAAGTACCCGTTCATCTTGCTGAACCTGATCCTGTCGTGCCTTGCCGCGATGCAGGGCGCAATCCTGCTCATCGCCTCCAAACGCGAAGACCAGATCAGCAGCGAGCTGGCACGCCACGACTACGAGACCAACGTCGAGGCTGACCTGATCGTTAAGGAGATCCGTGAGCTCACCCGCGAGATCCACGCCCACACGGTGCAAAGCGCCGGCGCTCTACCGAACGGGTCGCCGGAGGCGCACGCCTGAGGGCGACCGGTCCCGGCACTTCGCGCCGAGTGAGAGCGCCCTGAACGCTCAGTGGGAGAAGTGGACCCGTGGCAGACGCCGGTCGAGCCACGACGGGATCCACCAGTTGCGCTCACCGAGGAGCTTCATCAGCGACGGCACGAGCATCATGCGCACGACCGTTGCGTCGAGGAGCACCGCGAGCGCCAGCGTTACGCCGAGCTCGGTCGGCGGGATCGGTCCGGTAACGCCGAAGGCGATGAACACGACGATCATGATGAGCGCCGCGTTGGTGATCGGGCGCCCGGTTCGGGCGATGCCGTCGCGGATCGCCAGCTGGGTGTCGCCGGTCGCTTCGTAGCGCTCCCGGATCGCCGCCAGCAGGAACAGCTGGTAGTCCATCGACAGCCCGAAGAGCAGGGCGAAGAAGAACAGCGGCGCCCAGGCGTCGACGAACCCCTGGTGCTGGATGCCGAGCAACCCGGCGCCCCATCCGTGTTGGAACACGAGGGTGGCGAAACCGAACGCCGCACCCACGCTGATGAAGTTCAGCAGGATGGACGAGACGGCCAGCGCAAGGCTGCGGAACACCGTGAGCAGCAACAGGAATGCCACGAGAGTGATCGCCGCGATGGCGATCGGGGCGCGACCCGTCAGCACCCCGGTCAGGTCGTAGTTCTGTGCGGCCGGGCCTCCCACCGACGCGGTCGGCGCAGCCTCCACCACCGTGCGCCGAAGCCGGCTGACCAGTTGGCCGGTCGCCTGATCGTCGACGGCCGATCCCGGCGTCACCCGCACCACGGTGCGACCGCTGCCGACGGACGGCTCAGCCACGATGCGGGCGTCCACGACTCCGGCGTCCACCCGTGCAGCGGTGACAACCGCCTCGGCTTGCGCCGCGTCGACCGTGACGAAGAGCGGTGCCGCGGCGCCGGGACCGAAGCCGGCCACGAGCATCTCGTAGCCATCACGGCTCGAACGGCCTTCGTCGACGACGCGCGCGCCGGGCATCCCCAAGCGCATCCCCAACGCGGGAGCGGCGAGGAGCAACAGAACGCCGAGGCCCGTGGCCAGGGTGATCCCCGGGCGCTTCATGGCGCGGGCCGTCCAGCGGGTCCAGCGACCCTCGGCGGCGCGGTCAGGGTCATCGTGACCCCGCGCCACGAGGACGCGGTCGCCGAGAGCGACGAGCACTGCCGGGAGCAGCGTGAGCGACGCCGTGGCGACCGCTACGACGGAGAAGATCATCCCCAGCGCCATCGCTCGGAACACCATGACCGGCACCAGGAACACCGCGGCAAGCGAAAGAACAACGGTGAGCGCGGACAGGAACACGGCCTTGCCCGCCGTGTCGAGTGTCGACGCCATGGCTTCGGACG
>JANPDB010000265.1:0-1573 GCA_031431255.1 Acidimicrobiia bacterium
GGGGTGCTGCACCAACGGCGGCCTGAAGAAGATCTGTGACTGCTGCAAGAAGAACCATCCGAACGTCCACGGCTACTGCCCCGACGGGCACAACGTGTACTGCATGGTGGAGAGCTGCCTCGAAGATCCACGGCTCCAGAAGGTTGCGCTCGAACGCAGCTACGCCCTCGACGCCGCGGATCTCTCGCTCGCCCGCTTGGCGACCCGTCCAGCCGGGTCGACACCGAGCGTGGTGATCGCTTCGGCCGACGTGCTGGCTGCGGCGATCGCCGGGCCGCTGGCGAACTCTGCGGGGACCCCGCTGGTGCTCAGCGACCCGGTATCGCCCCGACCCGGTTTGCTTCCCGAACTCGCCCGACTCGGGGTTCGCTCGGCCACCGTCGTCGCTGCCGGCGTCTCCGACGCGGTGCTTGGTGCCCTGCGGTCCGCAAACATCGAGCTCACGGTGGTCGGTTCACCGACTGACATCGCCGTGGCCTCGGTCGACGTGGCCATGCTGGTCGCCGGTTCGTCGGGACGAATCGGCGTGGTGTGTATCGGCGCCGACGGAACCGGTCTCGACATTGCCGCCTCAGCCTCGGCGTACGCCGCCTCGATCGGCGAACCGTTGCTGATCGGGACGGACGCGGTGAATGCGTTCCGAGGGCAGTCCGGAAGTTCCGGTCCCAGCCTCCTGGTGGGCGACGGTGCCGGCGACCCGTCGCAGGTGGGCGAAGGCGAGAGAATCAGCGGTCGGAGCGTGCGGACGCTCAGTCGTGCGCTCGCTGATCGCCTCTTCGACACGGCCGAGCCCCGCCGAACCTTCGGTCTCGCGTTTGTCCCGGCCTCCTCGGCGAGATTGGGTGGCGGATACCTTCCGGTCGGCGGGCCATTGCTGGTGCATGACGACTCGGCAATCTCGCCGGACTTCCGCGACTGGCTGGTGGGCCGTCGGGCCCGGTTCGCAGTCGCCGAGTGCGTTCTTACGGTGCGCGGTGGGCTCACCGACGCTGGCGTGCTCGAGTTACAGGGCGCCCTCAACGGCTACGACCGCCAGTTCCTCCGGGGCGACGACGACGGGGTCGGCCTGCCGGTGTTCGCCCAGCCGATGGATGAGCGTCCGATCGGGATGGTCCGTGTCTCCGGCCCGCCTCCGTCGACCAGTGTGCCGGGCGCGGTTCCGCGGGCCCGTCATAAGCGGCCGATCGGCTTTGCGCCAGCGCAGACCCCGCCGCCGCGGACCGCTCCGGGTGCGGCGCCGATCACTACGACCACCACGACGTCTCCGCCGGTGACGACGTCGTCCACGAAGGCGACGAAGAAGTAAGCGCGCAGGTTTTCTCCGTTCTGCTCTTTGCGATCGCCGGGCTGCAGTCGCTCTGGTCTCCTTGAGGCCGATCGGTCGCGGAGACCGTCAGCCCGTCCGTGCGACGTGCACTTCAGCCACTCAACATCGCCGTGTTCGCCTTTTCGGCGTTCGTCGGTGGCGCCATCCCGGGAGTGGCTACGGCTCTGGCGGCCCGGGGTCTCGGCATCAGTCCGATGTCAGCCGGTGTCGCCGGAGCAGGCGGACTCGTTGCGGTCGGTCTCGACA
>JANPDB010000266.1:0-5547 GCA_031431255.1 Acidimicrobiia bacterium
ATCGCCGCACTTGTCGGCGGGGGCAACACGCCCGACGCGATCCTTCTGGCGCAGACCTACGACGGCCGCGACATCGCCGGCCGTCTGTCCGTCAAGCTCGACCGCACGGTGCTCACCAATGCGGTCGGCATCACCGTTTCCGGTGACACGCTCGTCGCCGACCACGCCGTCTTCGGCGGATCGAAGATCGTGAAGGCCAGCTTCACCGGCGCCGGTCCGTTCATCGTGCTCGTGCGTCCGAAGAGCTACGCCGCTGAAGCATCGGGTGGAGCGGCGGCCGCCGTCGAAACCATCGCCGTACCCGATAGCGGCGCCTCCGGGTCGGCCACCGTCACGGAACGCCACATGGAGGAGCGCACCGGACCGAAGCTCGACGAAGCCGCTGTCGTAGTCTCCGGTGGTCGTGGACTCGGTGAGGCCGGCAAGTACTCGATGGTCGAAGACCTCGCCAAGGCCTTGCACGGTGCGCCCGGTGCGTCGCGGGCCATCGTCGATGCCGGTTGGGTGCCCTACTCCTACCAGGTTGGCCAAACCGGCAAGACGGTGAAGCCCGAGGTCTACATCGCCGCCGGCATCTCCGGCGCAACCCAGCATATGGTCGGTATGAAAGGCGCGAAAAACATCATCGCCATCAACAAGGACAAAGAAGCTCCTATCTTTGGCATTGCCGATCTCGGAATTGTGGGAGACGTTCACAAAGTTCTTCCTAAATTGCTGGAAGCCTTGAAGGGTCGCTCGTAGGAGCGAGCCTCGAAGCGTCACAGCGGGTGAAAGCCCACGTCGTCGGCGTTGATTCGTCGGCAGAGCCAAGCCAAACCTGAGGAAAACCGGCAGATTCTTTTGCCGGTTTTTCGCTTTAGAAGCGAGGTTCACTTTCCGAAAGATCGAGTGTCTATGGTCAGCCTCGATCACGCGTCGTCGCTGGCGGCGTCCTCCGAAACCGAAATCTCGGTTCAGTCCCGAGCGGTGATTCACAACATCGTGGACGACCTCGACGCGCTGTTGCTGTTCATCGAGCTCCCCTCCCGGAAGATCACCGTGCTCCGGGGAATCGGATCGCTCGGGTTCAACCAGGCCGACATTGATCAGCTCCGTCTGCTCGACCTGCTTGTCTACGAAGACCAGGTGCGGGTCGAGGAGTTGGTCAGGGGGATGTTTCGTGACCAGATTCCCCTCGCCAGCATTGACGTGGTCATGCAGGACGCGTCGGGGGCCGTTCGTCCGGTCGGGCTCATGTTCCAGCGGGTCGATGAGAACGGCCGAACCGGGGTGCTGTTGGCGTTGGAAGACCTGCGCGCCGAATACCGCACTGCAGGAACCCGGCTACGTCGGCGCGAGCTCAATGCAATTGTGGAGCGGGCGTCGCACCGTCTCGGGCTCGCGTCGAACGCACACCTCGATGCCGCCCTCACCGCCAGCGCCGAGGAGCTCGCGGCCGGCCTCGGTGCTGCCACGCTCGCGTTCTGGCAGCTGAACAGTGCCGACGTCCTCGAACAGACGCCGTGGCTCTGGCCGGCGATCGCTTCCCGAATCGGACCGTACCTGGCTGGTATCCGGGTCGACCTCATCGGCGAACGGGCACGGAACTCACCCAACGGCATCGTCCTCCTCCGGGCCTCCGACCTCAGCGACGATTCGCCCGCCTACTTCCGGTGGTTGCGCGACTCCGGGGGAACGCTGATCTGCGTGACGCGCGTCGACAACCACGGCAATATCCGGGTCTTCTCGTTCAGCGTCGCCGACGACGATCCGACCCCTCACCCGGACGAGATCCACGCTGCTCGGGGCGCGTTCGAGATCATCGGGAACGCGCTCGACCGCCGGGCGATGTCGGAGACGATCGAACGGAATGCCCGCTGGTCCCAGGCCGTGCTCGAGAGCTCGAGCGACATGATCGGCGTCCTCGACGAGGGATCGGTCATCCGGTTCGCCAGCGAATCGGTCAGCGATCTGGGGTACAAGCGCAGTGACATCGAGGGACGGCGGTCGCTCGACTTCGTCCATCCCGATGATTTCTCCGTGGCGGTCGAGCTCTTCTCCACTCCGGCGTCGAAGGTCGTGCGGTTCCGTCATGCCGACGGGTCGTGGCGTTACCTCGAGTGCCGCATCCGTAACCTTCTGGACGACCCCACGATTCACGGTTTGCTGCTGAACGCCCGTGACGTCACCGAACGGGTGATGATCGAACGGACTGTCGCGTCCTACGCCCGCGCCCAGCAACTTCTGTCGAGTGTGACGATGCGGCTTTCCGCCGCGCTTCCGGGTGAACTCCTCGACGAGCTCAGGCGTGGGCTCATCGAACTCGCGGTCTTCGTCGGCGTCGACCGGGCGGCGCTCTGGTGGGCCAAGGAACCGGGCAGCGTCGACGCCGAGATGTTCGTCGGAGCCGACGGCACCGATCAGCTTCCGCACGTTCAAGTCAGGGTGCTTGTTCCCGACCACATGCCGGCCTTCGCGTTCGAGCGATCGACCGACACCGACGCAGTCATGTTCACGAGCATGCTCCACCCCGACCTTCCGCCCGTCGGAGCGATGTTGGCGGCCCGTTTTGTCGGGCCCACCGGAACCATGGGCATGCTCACGCTGGCCTCCGAGAGTCCCGACTATCAACCCGACGAAGCGATCCAGCGCATCGTGCCGGCGTTCGCTCAGATCGTCAGCACAGCGATGCTCCGCCACAACGCCGAACAGCGTTTGCAGCATCAGGCAACGATCGATGCCGTGACCGGGCTGGCCAATCGGGCGGTGATCCGCCGCCGCTTGGAGGAGGACCTCGAACGGACCCTGATCGATGACGAGAGCGTCGCCTTGCTCCTTCTCGACCTCGACGACTTCAAGCTGGTCAACGACGGCTACGGACATCTGGCCGGCGACGACCTCCTCCGACAGTTCGGCGAGCGGCTCCGGGGAACGTGTGGTCCCGACGATCTGGTGGGCCGACTGGGCGGGGACGAGTTCGTCGTGATCCGCTCCGGTCCTTCGGCCGCCCAGGAGATCGGGCCCCTCGCGGACCGGATCACGTCGGCGCTCCACGAGCCGTTCGTGCTCGACGACCGGCGATTCACCGTCTCGTCGTCGATCGGCATCGCGACGTTCCAGCCGGGCGACGACCCCGTGGACATGTCCGATCTCCTCCGTCGCGCCGACATCGCCATGTATCAGGCGAAACGCCTCGGACCGGGCGAGGTCGCCCGGTTCAACGACTCCATGGGACAGCGGGCGCGCGGCAACGCGATTCTCCGGACCGACTTGGAGCTGGCGATCCAGAACCGTGAGCTCGAAGTGTGGTTGCAGCCGATCGTCGACACCGTGACCGGCCGACGACTCGGCGCGGAAGCTCTCGCCCGGTGGCGCCATCCGACCCTCGGACTGATGAGCCCCGACGTTTTCGTCCCGATGGCGGAACGGTCCGGGCTGATCAACGCGCTCGGCACCCTGATCCTCGACAAGGCACTGGAAGCACTCGTGCGGCTGCGACATGAGTTGATCGTCGATGACTCGTTCTATGTGTCGGTGAATGTGGCCGCGCCACAGCTTCGAGAATCGAACTTCGGCGACATCGTTGCGGCGGCGCTCACCGCCTTTGGCGTCTCCACCCAACAGGTACGCCTCGAGATCACCGAGTCGAGCCTCGTCGATCGGTCGCTACGCGGCGCTATGCAGGACCTTCGGCGCTCTGGCCTCCAATTGGCGATCGACGATTTCGGCACGGGCTATTCGTCGCTCGCTTCGCTCCAGGATCTGCCGGTCGACGTGCTGAAGGTCGACCGGAGCTTCGTTCAGCGGATCGACACGGACCGGCAGGCCGCTGCGCTCGTCGCCGCCGTGGTCACCATGGCGAACACCCTTGGACTCGAAACGGTCGCAGAAGGCGTGGAGACCGAGGGACAGCGGGCGGCGCTCGCCTTGCTCGGCTGTCCGTCCTCGCAGGGCTACCTGTTCGCACGGCCGCTCGAGGGCTCGAGTTGGCAGCGCCAGCCCGACCTCGGCGCACTCCCTTACTCGTTGAGCGCGACCGGCGGATAGCCGAAGAACGCCAGGCCGTCAAAGGTCGCGGGGGCACTCGACGACCAGTCGAGAGCTTCGACCTGTTCCCGGCTCCTGCGGCTTCCGAAGCTGCGGATGATGTCGAATGCGCTCGCCCTCAGCTGGGGCTTGTTCGCCGAGGCGTCTCCGATGAACTCGGAACCGTCAACGACGATCCGGGCGGGACCGCCACCGGGTTGGCCGACGAGCCGACTGACGACGAACCCGAGTCCGACGGCAACGGCGGTCGAGTCGCGTGCCCCGGGGCGGCCGAGGGCGTGGCGGAGATCGTGTTCATGGGTGACCGCGTCGAAGAGCAGTTGTGAGAGCGCCATGCCGCGTTGGCTGGCGACAGCCTCGACGAAGGGCGCGTACGTGTTCCACTCGTCGAGGATGTCCGGCCCGGTCCGCCCGATGCGCTTGTCGAGGTGGGCCTGTGTCCAGGCCGGCGTGGCGACGCCGACCATGTTCTGGTTGATGGCGTCGTCGACGACGCCCGCCATGTGGGAGAGCGTTTGGCGCACCGTCCACTCCGGACAGTGCGGGACGATCCGCTCCCAGTCCTCAGCCCCCCGCCCGGCGAGCAACGCAGTAACCCGTTCGCGCAGGTCCCGGTAGGCCTGCCCGACATCGATCGCGGCCAGCGACTCTGGCGTGTACCCGTTCACGATCGCCGAGCGTAGATCCAACCAGACTTCGGGCATCCGGCGGTTGCGCCAGTGCCCTCGACCTGACATACTTTCTAGCGTGCGTTCCCTCTCCCTCATTCTCGTAGTAGGTCACTGAGCGCACAGCTTTCGTTTCCCGCTGCACGCGCTCGACCTCCGGTAGACCCGGAGGTTTTTTGTTTGTCCGGCCGGAACGCGGCCACCGTCACCGTCTTGCCCGAACTTCCCCACTTCACCCACTCACCAAGGAACATCCTCGCCATGGAGCTGACCGGCGCCCAAGCCCTCATCAAGAGCCTCGAAATGTGCAACACCGAGGTCATTTTCGGACTCCCGGGAGGGTGCATCCTTCCCGCCTACGACCCGTTGCTGGAGAGCCCGATCCGCCACATCCTGGTTCGTCACGAACAGGGAGCGGGTCACATGGCCGAGGGGTACGCGCATGTCACCGGACGGCCCGGTGTCGCGATGGTGACCTCGGGCCCTGCCGCCACCAACATGGTCACGCCGCTGTGTGATGCCTATATGGACTCGATCCCCATGGTGTGCATTACCGGCCAGGTTCCTACGGCGGCAATCGGCACCGACGCGTTTCAGGAGTGCGACACGGTTGGCATCACCCGTACGGTCACCAAGCACAACGAGCTGATCATGAATGCGCAGGACATCCCGCGCATCGTTGCCGAGGCCTTCCACATCGCCACGACTGGCCGCCCCGGTCCGGTGCTGATCGACGTTCCGAAGGACGTGCTGCAGAACAAGATGCAGTGGTACTGGCCCGACGTCATCGACCTCGCCGGATATCACCCCATCATGAACGCCGACCCGATGTCGATCAGGCGCGCCGCGGAAC
>JANPDB010000267.1:0-9423 GCA_031431255.1 Acidimicrobiia bacterium
CTGCGGGCGCACCATCGAACCATGACGAACGTGCCGTCGAACTCCAACTACTCGCAGTACTCGCAGTACTCGCAGTACTCACCGCACTCGCCCGACATCGGCCCACAGCGAACGTCCACACGACGACAACGTCTCGCCCACGTTGCGCTGGCCGGATTGATCGTCGCCATCTCCCTACGGACGAACGCGGCTGCGCCCTTCCTCGTCGTCGCCCTGTTCGTCCTCGTGGTGCCGTTCGAGAAACTGTTCCCACGTCACCGCGGACAACGCGTCCGACGCCAAGGCCTGGGCACCGACCTCACCTTCGCGCTGGCCACACCGCTGATCTCCGCGGTCAGTCTCGCCGTCGCTGCCGTCGCCGGCGTGGTGAGCCTGGCGTGGTTGCCGGGACTCGCGCTCCGTCCACTCGTCGCCATGCTCCCCGCTCCCGCGCTGCCGATCCTCGGAGCGGTGCTGTTCGACCTGGCCGGCTATTGGGTGCACCGCTTCGCTCACGAGAAGACGGCGCTCTGGCGGTTCCACTCCGTGCACCACACCGGCGAGCAACTCGACTGGCTCAGCGGCGTACGCGTCCATCCCCTCGACGGGTTCCTGCTCGGACCTCCGGTTCTCCTGCTCATCGCCGCCGGGTTCCCGGCGAAGATCACCGGGGGTATCGCCATCCTCCAGATGATCGTCGGGCTGTTCCTTCACGCCAACGTCCGCTGGCGGTTGCGTCCGCTCCATCGCGTCATCGCCACGCCCGATTTCCACCACTGGCACCACGCCAACGAGCCGGCGTCGATCCACACCAACTACGCCGCGTTCCTCCCGATCTGGGACCAACTCTTCGGCACCTACCGCGTACCGAAGGACCGTCAGCCGGAGCGCTACGGCATCGACGAACCTCACCCCACCACCTTCGTTGGCCTTCTCGTGGCGCCACTCAGCGGGCTTAAGGGACTCCGCCGACCTCGGCAGCTCCAACGGCTCCGATCGCTGCGCCGGCGCAGCCCCTCAGCTCGGGGCTAACCGCCTGACCGACGCGAGTTCTCCTCCGTCAGACAAAGCGCGAGGTCGAGGAGCCCGGTCACGCATGGATCGAGAATGCGGTAGTGCATGTGATTGCCGTCGCGTCGGGCGACGAGGACGCCCTGATCGACGAGGCGCTGCAACTGGTTCGAGCAGGCCTGCGTCGACATCGCCACGGTCTCCGCTAGTTCGGTGACCGTCATCTCCCCCGCGCGTTCAAGCGCATGGATGAGCTTGAGTCGACCTTCGTTGGCGAGCACCTTGAAGACGGCCTGGAGACGCGCCGCGCTTGCGTCGGTGATGAGCGGGCGCGTCGCGAGCGCAGGTGACGACACCGGCGAGCCGGACGATGTATTGACATTTGTCGATCTTTTGCTTGACATCGCTTCCTCGATCCTCAACTATTACATGGGTCCATGTAATACACACCAAGGAGGAACCCTCGTGTCCCGTTTTCAGATGTCTCTCAACGTACGCGATGCCGACGAGGCAGTCGTGTTCTACACCAAGCTGTTCGGAGTCGGTCCCGCCAAGCACCGGTCCGGATACGCCAACTTCATCGTGGCCAACCCGCCGATGAAGTTCATCGTGATCGAAGGCGAGGGCGAGCCCGGCACGATCAATCACGTCGGCATCGAAGTCGACACCACCGAAGAGGTCGCCGCCGAGGCGATGCGCCTTGAGGGCCAGGGTCTCCCTATCAAGGTCGACGGCACCCACACCTGCTGCTACGCGAGCCAGGACAAAGTGTGGACGGTCGATCCCGTAGGCGTGCCGTGGGAGGTCTATACCGTCCTCGGTGACACCGCCGAATTCGGCGCTGCGGTCCACTGATGGCAACGTCGATCAGCCGCGACGAACTCAAGGCGAAGCTCATCGACACCAACATCGCGCTCGTCGACGCTCAGGGTCCCGGGCTGTTCGAAATCGCCCACATCCCAGGTGCCATCCGGGCCACCGCCGAGGACCCAATGTCCGTTCTGAACGCCATCGGGAACGACCTCGACCGTGAGATCGTCGCCTACTGCACTGACCTCGAATGTGTCGGATCGGCGCTCGCTGTGGAACGCCTTGAAGCGGTCGGCTACCGCAACGTTCGCCGTTACGCCGAGGGTCGAGTCGACTGGGCAGCGGCTGGTCTCCCCATCCAGCGTCTCCCCATCCAGCCTGCCTGACCCAAAGACGGCCAACCGCCCTGTCGTACGCGCGCCGATCATCAGCGCGCTGTCGAATACCCCCGCCGCCCATCGAGAGCGCGCCCGCCTTGTTCGGTCGCGCCCTCATACTCTTCGACCCCAAGGAATCCATGCCCTCCTCACCCAGCGCAGAACGCGCGGCGTCAAACATCCGCCCGTTCCGAACCTTCGCTATCTGGGCCCTGATCACAGTTCTCGGCGCCGTCGCCGCGACGCTCGTGTTCGACCGGCTCTCGTCAACCCTCGACCCCGCGCCCTCCACTGAATCGATGCGAACGGAGCGGCTGCTTGCGGGTCTCACCGGAACCTCGTCGTCGATCGTGCTGCTCATTCCCGGTGACCCCCGAAGACCCAACACGAATACTCTGCTGCAGAGCGCCTCCCGACAACTCGCAGCAACACCCGGCATCGTGCGAGTGGCCGACCACCCCACCACCGGCGATGCCCGTCTCGTTGCCGTGAACGGTGCCGCGAGCCTGATCGTCGCCGACGTCGCCACCGGTCTCGACGATGACGCCAGCGACGCACTCCTCGCCTCGGCGACCCGGATCGCCGACGAAGTGTTCGACGGACGTGCCGAGGTCGCCGGGAGCCTTGCGGTCGACGCCGAACTCGGTGCCACCGCCCAGTCCGATCTGCTCCGCGCCGATCTGATCGCCGTTCCGATCGTTCTCCTACTGCTCGCGTTCGCCCTCCGATCCCGTGCGGTCATCGGTTTCGGTCTGGTGTCGATCATTGCCACGGTCACCGGATCGCTGGCGTTCATCTACACGCTGTCACTCGTCACCGACGTTTCAGTCTTCGCCGTGAACGTCGTCACGATGTTCGCCGTTGGCCTGACCGTTGACTACGGCCTGCTGTTCATCGGTGCGTTTCAACGCCACCTGACCGACCATGCCGACAACGCTCACGTCACGAGGGCACGGATCGATGACGGAGCGCATACCGCGGTTCTTGCCGCAGTCCACTTCGCCCGAACGACGGCTGGCCGAACGATCACGATGTCGGGGCTCACGGTTGCGGCCGCGCTCGCCGGGCTCCTGGTGTTCAAGGAGCCGGTGCTGCGCTCGCTCGGCTTCGGTGGCATCGGCGCCACCCTGTTTGCCGTCGCCGCCGCCAACACGCTCCTGCCGGCCATGCTGACGCGCTTCGGTCATCGAATGGCTCGACGCGTCACCACGCATCACAGCGACGCGACCGCGGCAAATGCCTTCGAGAGACTCGCCACGACGGTGCTGCGTCGTCCGGTCGCTGCGGTTGCGTTCGGACTCGTCATTCTTGGTGCCCTCGGCGCTCCCATCGTTGCACTGCGAGCTGAAGGGCTCGACGTTCGTTCGCTACCCGCCGACAGCGAGGTCCGGACGGCCGTCGGCCGAATGGGCGAGAACTTTCCTGCACTTCGAGCGGAACCGATCACCGTGGTCGCCGGTGTCGCGAGCACTTCGCCACAGCTCGCCGAATACCTCTCGGTCCTCCGACGAACGGTCGGGGTTGCCGGGGTGAGCGTCACCAGCCTCGATCCACAACGCACGCGCATCGACGTCGTTCCCACCGGCGACAGCGCTGACCGCAACGCTCAACGCATCGTCTCCACGATCCGCAGCCGACCGCCGTCGTTCTCCGTAAGTGTCACCGGCGAGGCCGCCGAGGATCTCGACTTCGCCGATTCGCTCACCCAGCGACTGCCACTCGCTATTGCCATGATGGCGATGACGACCCTCGTGTTGCTCTGGGCGTTCACCGGGTCGGTGATCATCTCGATAAAGGCCGTCGTCATCAGCGCGCTTTCGCTCGCTGCGTCGGTCGGAGCACTCGTATGGGGCTTCCAGGACGGTCACCTTGCCGGTCTGCTTGGCTTCACCCCAATCGGCGGCCTCGAACCGGTAATCGTTCTCCTCACGTGCGTATTCGCATTCGGTCTATCGACCGACTACGAGGTCTTCCTGCTCGCAGCGGTCCTCGACGGTCACCGTCGTGGGCAGTCGACCGCGACTGCGATCAACAACGCCATTCGCGCGACCGGTCGTATCATCACGACCGCCGCGGCACTGCTCATCATCGTGTTTCTCGGCTTCGCCACCGGCGACCTGCTCATCATCAAGCAACTCGGCGTGGGACTGACGATCGCCGTCCTCATCGACGCAACCCTGGTCCGACTCGTTCTCGTTCCCGCCTCACTCGCGTTACTCGGACGGGCGAACTGGTGGAACCCGCGAGCGCTCCAGCGAATCCATCGACGACTGCCGGAGTTCATTCGACACGGAGCGATCAAAGGCACGGCGATCGCGGTTCCGGCCGCTGCGGGAACGAACAGAACCGACACCCCTTGACGTCAATCCGACCGGAACCATCAGCGCGCGCACTTTCCCTACGCGACGAAACGAAACCATTTCTCCTCATCGCTGCGGTGGTCACCGGAATCGTGATCAACCGATCAGTCGGGGGATCACTGCAGCATCTTGGCTGGCTGGTACGAGTTGGCCTGTTCGCCGTGATCTTCACGATCATGGCGTTCGTCGAAGTGAAGAATGTGGGCACTGCGTTCCGGAAGCGCAAGGCGACCGCTATCGCGATCGCCACCAACTACCTCCTCGTTCCCCTCTTTGCGTGGGGCCTCGGTTGGCTTGTCCTGCGGCACTACCCGGACCTCTGGGCCGGCGTGATTCTCTACACCCTCACGCCGTGCATCGGCTGGTACCTGATCTTCATCGACCTCGCCAAAGGCAACATGGAATGGGGCCTCTCTCTGCTCCCCATCGACATCGTGCTCCAGGGTCTGCTGCTCCCCATCTACCTGTGGCTTCTGATCGGCAACGTGGTGCCAATTCCCGTGAGCACCCTCGCTCACAGCGTGACCGTGTTCCTGCTTCAGCCATTCGCCGTCGCATACGCCACCCGAAACCTCCTCTCCCGGAAACGAGGCCGAGCCTTTGTCGACGGACCGTACAAGCGTGTGGTCGGTGAACTCAAGATCTGGGCGCTCATCATCGTCGTCATCGCCATCTTCGCCACCCAACCAGAGCTCGACAACGGCGAACTACGCAACGTCGGTCTCGTCATCGCTACGATCACTCTGTATTTCCTCGGGCTGTTCGTCCTCGCACTCGTGGTCGGGCGAACGTTTCGCCTCGGTTACCGAGACACCACCACGATGGTGTTCGAGATCACCGCGAGAAACTCCGAGTCCGTACTCGGCATTGCCGCAGTGGCCTTCGCCGGACGCCCGCTGGTAACCCTTGCGATCCTCATCGGCCCAGTGATCGAGCTCCCGGTGCTCCTGGTCCTCACGAAGGTGATGCTTCGCCTTCGCTCTCGCTTGGTGTGGCCCGACATCGCCTGAGCATCACGCACCCATTCCTTGCGCACCTTGTTGCTCACGGAGCAACAAGATGCACTCGGAGCGTCGCCCGAATTGCCCCAAGCAAACGATTCAGGAGGTTGACGCGCAATCGATGAGGTGGGCGAGGTGGGTGAACGCGGCCTTCGGGATCGTCGTTCTGCCTCGCAGGAATTCGTTGAGTAGTAAGCCGATGATCGCGGAGCCAATCAGTTCGGCCAGCGCCCAGCAACCGGGTCGACGCTTGCGTGGGTCGGGTCGCGCTGTGAGAGGGTAAGCCATGTCGTCTGATCGTGTTGATGTCGTCGAGTTCACCGACCCGCTCTGCTCCGTCGCCTGGGGAGCGGAACCGATCTTTCGCCTCTTCCGATGGCGCTACGAAGATCGGTGCAACTGGCGCACGGTCATGGGGGGACTGGCCGGCGATCTCTCCACTGGAGTTCCCGAGTGGACCCGCGAATCAGCGGCGCTGCCCATGGAGAAGTACTGGCGACGGGTCACCAACATCACCGGTCAGCCCTACCCGAAACCCATGCACCTGATGCTGCGTTCGACCGACCCGGCCGGACGCGCCATCAAGGCGGTGGCCCTGCAGGGAAGCAACATCGAACGCCGTTGCCTCCGCCGTATCCGCGAATCGATCTTCGTGTTCGGACGAGGACCGGAAACTGCGGATGAGTTCCTCGATACGTTCGCCGGTGTCCCTGGCTTTGACCCGGGCCAGTGGTCCGCTGACTACGGCTCGGCCGCCGTTGCCGAGTCGTACCGCGCGGACTGGGCCGAGGCCCGAACCCCGAACGACTATGTGCGCGCCTACCAAAGTGACGATCCGATGGCCGGAGTGATGCGCCACTCCGAAGGCCACGACCGCTACGACTTTCCGACGGTGCTGTTCCGTGGACCGACCGGTGAGCACACGGTCCCCGGTTGGATGCCGTTCGCCGCATACGTCGACGCCCTCGAGGCAGCCTCCCCGGGGGCAACGCTTGCGCCACGAAACGACCCGACGGTTGAGGAAGCGTTCGCCACATTCGGAGTCCTCACCGCGAAAGAACTGGAGGTTCTCTGCGGCAGCGAGGCCGAACTTCCCGACGACGTGATCTCCTACAACTGGGGCGACGGCGAGGTGTTCTTCACCCCTGCGGAGGCAGGGGCGCGAAACCTCGTCTAACAGGGTGCTGAAAAACTCAGGGTGAGTCCTCGCGATTCTGGGTGGGGTTGGCCATGCTGGGGTGATGCGTGGTGTTGAGGTTCGTCAGCAGGTGATGTGGACGCAGGTATCGGTCGAGGATCTGATTCCGGCTGGGCATCCGATCCGTCGGATCCGCAAGATCGTTGAGGCGGTCCTGGACTCGTTGAGCTCGGAGTTCGACGTGATGTATGCCGTGACTGGGCGGCCGTCGATCCCGCCGGAGCAGTTGTTGAAGGCCACGGTGTTGATGGCGTTGTACTCGATCCGTTCCGAACGGCAGATCTGTGAACGACTGAACTACGACTTGTTGTTCAAGTGGTTCCTTGACGTGCCGGTCGACGCGAAAGCGTTCGACGCGTCGACGTTCTCGAAGAACCGTGACCGGCTTCTCGACCATGACATTGCAGACAAGTTCTTCGCGGCGGTCGTCGAGCAGGCCAAGCTTCGCCGCTACGTGTCATCGGATCACTTCACGGTGGACGGCACGCTGCTCGAAGCCTGGGCGTCGCACAAGAGCTTCAAACCTAACGACGGTCCACCATCACCACCACCGCCAGGACGTAACACCGATATCGATTTTCATGGCGAGAAACGCTCGAACACGACGCACACGTCAACCACAGACCCGGAATCACGGTTGGCTCGCAAGAGCAACGCTGCGCCAGCGAAGCTGTCGTTCGCGGGGCATCTGTTGATCGAGCATCGCAACGCGTTGATCGTTGACGCGGAACTCACCCAGGCATCGGGCTACGCAGAACGTGACGCTGCGATCGTGATGCTCGAGCGGCTCCCGAAACGCTCTCGGCGTCGCACGATCGCTGGCGACAAGGGCTATGACACGAAAGACTTTGTCGACAAGACCCGCCGGCTCGGGTTCACACCGCACGTCGCTGCGAAGCGTCAGCACTCAGCGATCGATGCCCGCACGACCCGTCACCTTGGACACGCGGTATCGCAGCGGATCCGCAAGCGGGTCGAAGAACCATTCGGATGGATGAAAACCGTTGCTGGCGGACGGAAGCTTCGCTACATCGGTCGAAGACGAAACAGGGCCTGGTTCCTGATCACCAGCGCCGTCTACAACATGATCCGCATCACAGACCTCGACACCGCAACCGCCTAACCACGATCAGCAGAACCGGCCGCGCCCCGAACAGAGGGCAGCGGCCAACCAACGACGACCCCACCCAGCGAGCTCGCCCAAGACCCCGTTTTTCAGCACCCTGCTAATGCTGTTCTAGGGGCTGGTCTAGGAGGCTTTACGGAGGTCCCAAGAAGCCAAAGCGGTACCCGGGTTGTTCCGGGGGCGCTCTGCGTCCGGAGGAGACCCTCTCGACCAGCCGCTCGCGCCACACCGGAAGCCCGCCCTCGTTTACCGTGAGTTCGCCTTTCGTTCACCTTCCTGCGAACATGCAGGGGTGAATCACGCGGACGAGGTCGCTACTGAACGACCTCGGAGCGCAGTGAACCACGCCGATGGGGCCACCGTCGACGTCCCGATGGAACGGCCTCGGAGCGCGCTGTCGATCCCGAACTTCCGCTTCCTGTGGGCCAACAACATCGCGTTCTTCCTCGTCGCCAACGCCGAACGGTTCGTCTACGGCTGGCTCGTGCTCGAGGGTCTCAACCGCGGAGAACGCGAGCAGGGCTTCATCGTCTTCACGCTCGGCATCCCGACCGTGCTGATCACCCTGCAGGCCGGTGTGTGGGCCGACCGTCTCGACCGGCGTCGACTCCTCATGACGACCCAGCTCGCCGGCGCGGCGATCATGGCGGTGACCGCCATCTTCGTGTCGACCGGGCGGGCGACGTACGGCTGGGTCATCGTCGCTTCGCTCATCGCCGGTTCAGCGTCCGCTGTCGGCATGCCGGTGCGATCGTCGATGATTTCGGCCATCGTCCCGAAGCAGCAGTTGTTCAGTGCCATCGCCATCAATGCACTCGCCATGACGTCATCGATGATCCTCGGCCCGGTGCTCGCCCGCGCCGTCGGCGGACAGTTCGGATTCGAGGGCGCGTTCTGGTTCCAGGCCGGCCTCATGATCGTCGGTGTCTTCTTTCTCCGGAGGCTACGCCTTCCCGTCCAACCCGAGCGGGGCCCGAAGCGTTCGGTGCGCACCGAGACACTCGAAGCCGTCCGTCACGTGTGGCACGACCGCAACCTCCGCACGCTGTTCGGCCTGTTGATCGTGGCCAGCGTCACCATCAACCCGGCGGTGATGGTCACCTCGCAGGTGCACGTGAAGGAAGCGCTCGGACGAGACGCCGGCGACTCCGCCCTCCTCCTTGCCTGCATGGGCGTCGGCATCGCCATCACTTCGTTGATCCTCATCCGCAAGGGTGACTTGCCGAACAAGGGGATGCTGTTCCAGCGAGCGGTGATCGGAGGGTCGACGATGACGTTCCTGATCGGCCGTTCCAACACGTTCGCCATGATGCTGATCGCGTCGCTGTTCATGGGCCTGTGCGGCGGGTTCTACATCAACATGAACCAGGGACTCATTCAGTCGAGCACCCCGCAAGCACTCATGGGCCGGGTCATGGGGCTGTTCGTCCTCATCCAGGCCGGGTTCATGCCCATCGGCGCCATCGGCCTCGGCTTCATCGCCCACAACTTCAGCACCGGCATCGCCATCAGCGGCGCCGGAGCCGTCGGCTGGGTGATCTTCGTGACCGTCTACATCCGC
>JANPDB010000268.1:0-8935 GCA_031431255.1 Acidimicrobiia bacterium
CGTCTGCGCGATGGCACGCGAGGAGAGCGGCTCCGTCGTGTCTGATGCGATGGTCACGGAGGTGACCGTTGCGTTGCGTCGCCGTTCGTCGAGGCGTACGAACTCGGGTCCCACCCGCACACGGCGGACCAGTCGTGTTCCGGCGTCATCACCGGGGGTTCCACCAGTGGCGCCACCTCGGCGCCGACCGGCTCTGCGGGCAACATGCCCGGCCCCGGTTCCACCGATTCGCATGCGGTCAGGTTACGAGGTCGCTGGCCGGGGGTGGTGTGTGATGGGGGTTGCGAGCAGTGAAGCGGCATAGCGGTGAAGTGTCGCTGAGCAGAGCTACGGCGTTTCTGGGCGGGGGGTGGTGTCCGGGGCGGCGTAGCCTTCGGTTCCATGGAGGTGGTCGGGGAGCTCGCGTCGGCCTTCGATGAGCTCCTACGCGAGATCAGGCCGCTGGCGGAGGCGTTCGAGCGCGCTCACCACCGTCTCTTCCTTGTCGGTGGCATCGTCCGCGATGGTCTTCGCGGGCTCGAGCGCGTGGACCTCGACATCGACCTCACCACCGACGCGTTACCCGACGAGGTCGAAGCGATCCTGCGATCGCAGCGTCCGACGGCGCTGTGGCTGCAGGGCAAGCGTTTCGGAACCATCGGCGCTCGGTTCCCTGGGCCCGGCGGCACGGACCGATCGTACGAGGTGACCACCCATCGTCGCGAGGCCTACGAGCACGGATCGCGCAAACCGGAGGTCGAGTACTCGCCGGACATCGTGGCCGACCTGTCGAGGAGGGACTTCACGGTCAACGCAATGGCGGTCGACGCGATGTCGCCACCGGGCGCCGCCGTTCTGGTCGATCCGTTCTCCGGCCTCGCCGATCTTCGTGCCGGGCGATTGCGAACGCCGCTCGATCCGGAGGTGAGCTTCACCGATGATCCGCTTCGCATGCTTCGCGCCTCGCGTTTCGTTGCCGGCCACGGTCTGGTCGCTGATCCGGTGGTTCTCGAAGCGATCCGGCGGCTCCGAGACCGGTTGGGCATCGTGTCGGCGGAGCGGATCCGCGACGAGTTCTCCAAACTGCTCCTTTCGGAACGACCGGTCGCCGGGCTGGCCCTCCTGGTCGACACTTCGCTGCTCGGAGTGTTCGCGCCACAACTTGCTTCTGCGTTGACCGATGACGAGCTGATCCGTCGAATCGGCGACGTTCTTTCGCGATCCCCGGTCGACCTCGGGCTCCGTCTTGCCGCCCTTTTCGCCGTCTCGCTCGGCGATGATCCGCGCGCTGATGAAGTGGCCCACGCCTGGGCCCTCGCACTCCGGTATTCCCACGAGGAGTGCACGCGGGTCCGCTCGCTTCTTCGGCTCCGTGGGGAGTTCCCGTCCGACGATGAGCCGCGAACGGTCCGGAGGTTCATCCGCAGCGCCGGACCGTTGTTGTCGGATGTGCAACTGCTCTTCTCATTGACGTCGGGCGAGGACGACCGCTCGTCGGCCGTCCGCGCGGCGATCACCCGGCTCGACGAAACGGAGGGCCTGGAGATGACCTCGTCCCTCGATGGGGCCGCCGTCATGGCGCATCTCGGCGTGGGTCCGGGTCGCGAGGTCGGAGATGCGTTGAAGATGCTCGCCGAGGTCCGTTTGGTGGAAGGTCCGGTCGGTCCTGATGAGGAGCGGCGGCGACTCGATGCGTGGTGGGTGGGGCGGGAACCGGGGCCGTGACGCGCGAAGTCCTTGCGCCCGGCTGCTCGTCGGGCCAGCATGGTGGCTCCGACGTTCGTGCGTGCGGGTCGACCGTCGGGCAAACGGTCGGTGACGAAAAGGACCGCAGGACGGGTTCGCACGACACCGTCGACCGAAAGGACTGTCAACGCCCGAATGGCTCGTGCTGGAGGAAGGCTTCGGTCGATCGCATCGATGCGACGGAGTCCGGACGTCGGTGGAGCCACCGACGATTCGGTCGGCCGCGCCAGGCGGTACCTCGTCGTGTTCGCCCATCCGGACCCGCAGAGCTTCTCGGCAGCACTCTGCCGGAGCGCCGTTGACGGTCTCCGGGAGGCCGGCCATCACGTCGATCTCATCGACCTCTACGCCGAGGGTTTCGATCCACGGATGTCCACCGCCGAGCGCCGTGCGTACGAGTCCGCTACCCCGATCCTCAGCGCGCAGATCGAGCGGTACGCCGATCTCGTTCGCCATGCCGAGGGACTCGTCTTCGTGTACCCGACGTGGTGGTGGGGTCTGCCGGCGATCATGAAGGGATGGCTCGAGCGGGTACTCGTGCCGGGGGTTTCGTTCGTGCTCGACCCGAAGACCAACAGAGTGAAGCCCGGCCTCGGTTCGTTGCGCCACGTCATGGGCATCTCGACCTACGGTTCATCGCGCACATCGATGCGGCTGTTCAACGACGCCGGCCGCCGTAACGTCCTCCGTTGCGTACGCGTGCTGGCACCACCGGTTCGATGTCGGACGACCTGGCTCGGGATGTACTCACTTGATCGGTCGACGGCCGCGCAACGCGAGGCCTTTCTCGCCGGTGTCCGGACCGAGATGCGCGGTGCCCGGTGAGCGCTGCAGGGCCGGTGTCCGCGCTCGGTACCCGACGGCTCCTGCGCGCCGGCCGGGTTCCGCGACGAATGCTCGTGGTCTTCGCCCACCCGGTCCCGGAGAGCTTCGGCGCCTCGGTCGCCGAGCGGGCTGTCTCGGCTCTCGAAGGGTCGGGACACGAGGTGCGGGTGCTCGACCTCTACGCCGGCGACTTCGACGCCCGCCTGTCGCAGGCGGAGTGGCGAACTCGTGACTCGTGCGTGTCGTGGACCCATCTCACGCCGCATGTCGACGCCCTGCGTTGGGCGGACGGGCTGGTCTTCGTCTATCCCACCTGGTTCGGAGGTCAACCGGCAATCCTCAAAGGTTGGTTCGACCGGGTGTGGGGGGAGGGGATCGCCTACGACGTTCCGGCCGATGGGAGCCGGGTTCGGGGGCGGCTCACGAACATCGCCTCGATCGACGTCGTCACGACCCACGGCTCCGGGAAGTTCATGAACTCCGTCCAGGGCGAACCGGGCAAGCGGGTGATCCTGCGCGGGATTCGTTCGATGTGCGGGCTCCGGTGCCGGACGTCGTGGATCGCGTTCTACGGCAACGACCGGGCAACCGATGCGGATCGTCGCGCGTTCCTGGGTCGCGTCAGCGCGGCCCTGTCGAAGAAGTAGTTCTCGACAACGCCGTCAGCGCTTGGAGAGGCCGGCGAGCCGGCGCGTCACGGAGCGCGGCAGCAAGCTCGACATGCCTGTGAGCGCCTTGTTCGGGGCACCGGGCACGGCGATGCAGGTGTTTCGTTCGAGTGCCTTGAGCCCGAACGCGGCGACCTCGTCGGCCGTCTGCCAGATGAATGACGGGTACTTGTCGTAGCCGTCGATGTCCGCAGTCGAGTGGAACTCGCTGTGCGTGAGTCCGGGACAGAGCGCGGTCACCTTGACACCTGTGGAACGAAGGTCCTCGTGGACGGTTTCCGTGAAGTTGGTGACGAAGGCCTTGGTCGCCGCGTAGCTCCCGAAGCCCGGTGCCGCCTGGAACGACGCAATGGATGACACGTTGAGGATGCCACCGCGACGCTTCGCCACCATGGGACCGGTCGCAGCCCGCGTGAGTCTGGCGAGGGCGAGCACGTTCACCCGGATCTCGTCCGCGGCTTTTTCATCGGTGAGTTCGTGGAAGGGACCGTCGTTGCCGAATCCGGCGTTGTTGATGAGCAGGTCGATGTCGCCCTTCTCCAGCCGAGCGGCGACGGTGGCGACGCCCTCATCGGTGGCGAGATCAGCGGGCAGGACCTCGATGTTGCCGAGCTCGTGGGCTAGTGCGTCGAGGCGGTCACGTCGCCGGGCCACGACGATCACGGGGGTGCCTGCCTGGGCGAGTTGACGGACGAAGGACTCGCCGATGCCCGAGGATGCACCGGTGACGAGGGCGAGATTCCACATGAAACGAGTCTGGCCGTTGGTGAGCCGTCCGGGTAACGTGACCGGGAGAGTGCCGAGGTTGTCCGGGTGACGGCCTAGCCTTTCCGCCGTGTCGTTCCGCGCCAATGCCCTTCGAGGTGCCGACGATCCACGGGCGGGAACGATCGAGTACAAGTTGGCCCGACGCCACCTCGTGAACGAATTCCGCCGGGGCCGGCTCGGAAGGCGCGATGTATGCGACGCCCACCCCGAGCTCATCCGCGCTGCGGTCTCGGTCGGAGCGGTGATGGCGGAATCGTGCCCGATCTGCGAGGAAGACGCGCTGGTGTCCGTCTCTTACGTGTTCGGTGGGCGGCTTCCGTCATTCGGCCGTTGCATCACGAAGGTGAAAGAGCTGGAGCAGTTCGCCAAGCAGCGTGGGGACTACGCGTGCTACGTGGTCGAGGTGTGCACCGAATGCCGCTGGAACCATCTCATCCGGATGTTCCGTCTCGGCCGCGGTTCGTCCTCCACGGCGACAGGCTGAAGGCACTGGCAGCCGCTCCGACCGTCCCGACTTCCCCCCGAGGTCGTCGGGCGGACCCTCCGACGCCGGCAGAGTCCGTCGGTCGTCGGCGTGGTGAGATCGGCGGAGATCCGCCCCGGCCGCCTCGACGCATCCGTCGGGTACGCCGCCTCGTGCTTCGCCTGGTGCTGCTCGGTGCGGTCGTGGTGCTGCTGGCCGTTCTCGGCTTCATCGCCCTTCTGCTCTCTACGGGCATTCCGGCGGCCCGCGTCCCGCTGCAACAGCTGATCATCGAAGATGCGCGCGGTGTCCGGTTGGCGACGGTGGTCACGGGGCGCCCCGAGGAGCGGCTGGCGCTCGAGGAGATCGCTCCCATCGCCCGTGACGCAGTTGTGGCGGCCGAGGATCGCCGCTTCTACGAACACTCGGGCGTCGATCCGGTCGGCATCGGTCGGGCGCTGTGGCACGCACTGCGGTCCGGCTCGGTGCGCCAGGGTGGGTCGACGATCACCCAGCAATACGTCAAGAACGTCTACGTCGGCAACCAGGCGACCGTGAAGCGCAAGCTCCGGGAGGCGGCGCTGTCAGTGAAGCTCGAACAGCGCCTCTCGAAGGACGAGATCCTGGAGCGCTACCTGAACACGGTGTACTTCGGCCGGGGGGCGTACGGGATCGGTCCGGCGGCGGACGCCTACTTCGCCAAGCCGGCGTCGGACCTCACCACCGCAGAAGCGGCCTACCTGGCCGCGCTCATCCGGGGTCCGGAGTCGACCGATGCGACCCGTGATCCCGAGACGGCGCGCCGCCGCCGCTCGTCGGTTCTCGCGGCGATGCGCGAGACCGGGGTGATCAGCGAGAGGGAGAGGCGTGCCGCGGAAGCGGTTCCGCTCACCGGGCCGGGTGGCGTCCTGGCCCGCACGACTCCGAAAGGCGGGGTGCGGTATGCGTCGGGCGCCGCCGGTTCGGAGTTCTTCGTGGACTACGTGCGGCGCGAGCTGGTGAACACCTACGGCGCGAATGTCGTCGGCCGGCGCGGCCTTCGCGTCCGCACCACCCTCGACCTCCGCACCCAGCGGGCCGCGCAGGAAGCCGCGTACGACGGGGTGCTCGCTTCGCCCGACGCTCCGTCGGCTGCGGTGGTCGTCCTCGACCGCGACGGCCGTGTTCGGGCGATGGTCGGAGGCCGCTCCTGGTCGTCCTCGCAGGTCAACCTCGCGGTCGGCCGGGGTTTCGGGGGCCGTGGCCGACCCGCCGGTTCATCCTTCAAGCCGTTCGCCCTCGCTGCTGCGCTCGAGGCCGGCAAGAAGCTCGACGACGTCTACGCCGCGCCGGCTTCCGCAGTGTTCCCGGGGGCCGGGGCCGGTGGCGGAGCGTGGACCGTGAGGAACTACGGCGGGAAGTCCTACGGAATGGTCACGCTCCGCGACGCGCTGGCCCTCTCGACGAACACCGCGTTCGCCGCCCTGGTCCTCGATGACGCCGTTGGTCCGGACCGCGTGGTCGCCGCCGCCTCACGTGCCGGTGTGGTCTCGGAGATCCCGAGGTATCCGTCGATGGTCCTCGGCACGGCCGAGGTGAGCCCCCTGGAGATGGCGGATGCCTATCTCACGTTCGCCGACGGGGGCGAGCGTCGGTCGACGTCGGCCATCGTCTCGGTCGTCGAGGCCTCTGGCCGGTCCCTTACGGTGAAGCCGCCCAAGCGTCGTCGGGCGTTCGATCCCGCCGTCACCGCGGGCGTCGACGAGGCCCTGCGGGCCGTCGTATCGAGCGGCACCGGATCGGCGGCAGCACGTCCGAATGTGGCCGTTGCCGGCAAGACGGGCACCACGAGCAACTTCCGCGATGCATGGTTCGTCGGCTACTCCCCGGGCGAGTGTTGCGTCATCAGCGTGTGGGTGGGCTTTCCGGAGGGTCAGCGGGCGATGGAAGACGTGGCCGGTGACGGCCCGGTGACCGGTGGCGGTCTCCCGGCGAAGATCTTCGCCCGGACCCTCGACTCCGCCCTCCGTCCCTGACGGCGTCGTTGCCTCCCACTCCGGGTCCTGCGCCGCACAACGGCCGATTTCTGCCGCACCTCGCCTGATCTTCGCCGCACATCGCCTGATCTGCGCCGCACATCGCCTGTTTTCGTGCGGCAAACGCGCAATCAACGGGCATGTGCGGCGGAGGACCCGTGATCTGCGGCGCGTTCGTCACGAGGGCAGGGCTGGGCTACTCACTCTCGACGCTCGCGTGCGGGTACATCGAGCGGCACACGAAGCACCACATCTCGATGTCGTCGAGGACACGCGTCTGGTCGGTGCCGACCGTTCCGTCGGGCGGAAGGATGAGGTACACCCGCTGCACGCTTACGAGATCCCCGGCGCCGGCGCCATCCGATCCACAGCTGTCGCAACGGTTCAGGGCCACCCCTTCACGCTACCCAGTGACGTCGAGGACGCGTCATCGACGCAGGACGGGAATGACAGGGCGGCCGGAAGTCGTTATGGTGAGAAGACGCCGGGAGCCGTACGTGCCCTGGACGTGAGGAGAACCGAAATGTCGACCCCGCTTCGTCGCACGACTGCCCCCAGCGTGCAGGCCCGCAAGCAGCCCCGACCGCCGTCCGACGGCGTCGGCTCCCCGACGGTTGCGCGTCTTGCCATGATCACGGCGTATGACGCGCCATCGGCACGTATCGCCCATCGGGCCGGAGCCGACCTCATCCTGGTCGGCGACTCGCTGGCCATGGTGATGCTCGGCTACGACGACACGCTCTCGGTGACGGTCGACGACATCGTCCATCACACGGCTGCCGTCGCCCGGGGTCTCGCGCAGTCCGAGGCCGCCGGTTGTGAGCACCCCCGTCCGCTCGTCGTCGGTGATCTGCCGTGGATGAGCTACCACGTGTCCACCGATGAGACCGTCCGCAACGCTGCGGCCCTGATCCGCGCCGGAGCCGGTTCGGTGAAGCTCGAGGGGGGAACGAAGCGTCTGCCCATGATCCGGGCGATCCTCGACGCCGAGATCCCGGTGATGGGTCACCTCGGCCTCACTCCTCAGTCCATCAACGCGTTCGGCGGGTTCAAGGTGCAGGGCAAAGC
Organism: Acidimicrobiia bacterium; assembly: GCA_031431255.1. GTDB lineage: Bacteria > Actinomycetota > Acidimicrobiia > Acidimicrobiales > JANYDT01 > JANLQX01. Next base: position 7,533 of record JANPDB010000268.1, read on the forward strand.
CGCGGACGATGCCTCCGTGCTGATCGCGGACGCCCTCGCCCTCCAGGCCGCTGGCTGCTTCGCAATCGTGCTGGAAGCCGTTCCCGACGCCCTCGCAGCCGAGGTGTCCGCAGTGCTGACGATCCCGACCATAGGCATCGGAGCAGGGCCGTCGTGCGACGGTCAGGTCCTGGTGTGGCATGACCTCCTCGGCTTCGAGGACCGCCTCGCGCCGAAGTTCGTGCGGCGCTATGCCGAGCTCGGGCGCGCCGCGCAGACTGCGGTTGCGGCGTACGTGGACGATGTGCGGTCCGGCTCGTTCCCGTCCGTCGCCGAGTCCTATCCGGCCTCCCCAGCGCTTGTGGCGGCGTTGGATGCGCGTCACCAGGTGTTCGCCGTGGGCGGACCCGACGATGGGGCCGAACTGGCCGAACTCACCTGTGTGGCCGGCCTCGGCGACCAGGCCGAGGAGTTCCTCGCCGGTCTGTACGGGAGTCGCTGAACCGGAGCATCCGGCCGCATCCATCGGAGTCCTGCGCCGGTAGCGTGGCCGTTCGTGAAGCATCCACTCCTGCGTGTTCGTCGGACCGCTCTGGTTGCCGTCTTGGCCCTGACCGTCGGGGTGGCGTGCCTGGGGTGTTCCGGAGCAGGCGCCGAGGCCAAGAACCCGAAGACCTCGGTGGTTGGAAGCGCGTCCGGCGCGTTCGATGGGCTGAAGACCTCCCCGGTGAAGCTGTTCGACGGATCGGGCGCGTACCGCGAGGTGCGCTTCACCGTCACTCCGCCGAAGCCGGCTCCGGGCCGGAAAGCGAAGAAACTCTTCGAGGGATGCGCGCTCCTCGCCCTCAACGCCGCCGAACACGCGCAGGGCATGATGCAGCGAACGAACTTCGCCGGATACGACGCCATGATCTTCCATTTCGATGCGCCGTCGGACGGGGGCTTCTGGATGAAGACGGTGCCGATGGACCTGTCCATCGCGTGGACCGACGCGGGAGGCGCTGTCGCGGGTACGGCGTTCATGAAGCGGGAGGGCAACTGTGAGAATTGTCCGGTCTACTCGCCGAGCGCGCAGTACCGAACAGCGGTGGAGGTACCTCCTCGGGGCCTTGCCCGGGTCGGCCTCGACCGGGTCGGCGCCGGCGCCGTCCTTGCGTACGGCGGGCGGTGTGCGAAGTCGCCGAAGCCTGCGTGAGCGGTCCTGGCGGGGTCGGCGGGTCGGGGGACGGTCGGGGACGGTCGGGGACGGTGACCCGGGCGACTAGGGTGGTCGCCCGCTCCAGAAACGAGCACCCTGCTTCGGACCGTCCGGAGCCCCGCACTGCGGGTCCACAGGGAGGTACCAATGCGACCGTATGAGGTCGTCATCATCATCAATTCGTCGCTCGAGGATCAGCAGATCCAGGGCGTTGTCACCCGCACCA
>JANPDB010000269.1:0-8017 GCA_031431255.1 Acidimicrobiia bacterium
GTTGCGTCGTCGACGATCCACTGCGCCTCGGTGTCCGTATACGCCGTGTTGAGCGGCAGGAACACCGCACCGTGGTGAACACACGCAAGGTAGGTGACGAGGACACCCACGCTCTTCTCGCACTGGGCCAACACCCGGTCATCGGCACGCACACCGATATTGTGCAGCGCATCGACGGCTCGGGCCACCTCGCGCCATAGACCCCATGACGAGTACGTCCGTCCACCGGCGACATCGATCAGCGACGGCGCGACATGACGGGCACGTCCGGCCGCGAAGAGCTGCGGCAGGGTCGTAATCGACGCGGAATCCATGCGCGAAGAGTCTGGTCGATCCCGTCACCTCAGCCAGCGAAGCGGGCCTCTGAAGAGCAGTTCTCGCCGGTCCGCGGCGTTCGATCTGTGGTTCGGTGTCGGAGTGAGCGAAGATTGTCGATGTGAACGCAACGACCGACACCATCACCCGCGATGCGCAGACCGCCACCATCGAAGCGTCGCTCGATGCGCTTCTGGCTGCCCACGATCCGAAGACGACGGACCCGGTCACCTTCCGGGGGGCCCGTTTTGATGCCGGCCTGGCATGGGTCCACTTCCCTGTCGGTCACGGCGGCCTCGGCGTTCGGCCGGAGCTGAACAAGATCGTCGAACGGCGTGTACGTCAGGCCGGCGCCGCGGCGCAGGATCCGACCACCTTCTTCATGGCGCTCGCCGGACCCACGATCGTGACCCACGGAAGCGACGAGGTGAAGGCCCGTTTCTTGCGTCCGATGTTCACCGGGGAAGAGAAGTGGTGCCAGCTGTTCTCCGAGCCGGGCGCGGGTTCCGATTTCGCCGGCCTCGCGTGCAAGGCGATCCGCGACGGCGACGAGTGGATCGTGAACGGTCAGAAGGTGTGGAACACCATGGCCCACATGGCCGACTGGGGCATGCTCGTCACCCGCACCGACCCTGATGCACCGAAGCACAAGGGGATGACCTACTTCGCGGTCGACATGCACTCCCCCGGTGTCGAAGTTCGCCCGCTTCGTCAGATCACCGGTGAAGCAGAGTTCAACGAGGTGTACCTCACCGACGCACGGATTCCGGACTCCCACCGGATCGGTGCCGTCGGTGAAGGATGGCGCGCTGCACTCACCACCTTGATGAACGAACGCACCGCGATCGGCGGCGGCGAGAGCGCTCCGGCCACGGGCGGTCCGGCCGGCGATCTTGTCCGGATCTGGATGGCTCTCCCGGCCAATCAGCGCCAGGCCGGCCATCGGGACGAGCTGATGAAGCTGTGGGTCCGCGGCGAGGTCGGTCGCCTCACCAATAAGCGCGCTTCTGAAGCGGCGAAGGTTGGGAACCCGGGCCCCGAAGGATCGGTCGCCAAGCTCGCATTCGCCGAGCTCAACAAGGCGGTGTACGAGCTCGCCGTCACGCTCATGGGGATGAACGGGACCATCGACTACGACTTCACGTTCCGCCGGGCGACCGAGCTCGATGTCGACGGCGGAGGCCGCGGGCCGCGCTACGCCTTCCTCCGGACGCGGGCGAACTCGATCGAGGGCGGCACATCCGAGATCATGCGCAACATCCTGGGCGAGCAGGTTCTCGGCCTGCCCGGCGAGCCGCGCGTCGACGAGGACGTCGCATGGTCGAAGGTGCCGCGGAACTGAGCCCCGACGAGCGCGCTCAGCTCGTCGGGGCGGGTCGCTCACCCCGGAGTACGGCGATGCGTTCGGCGAGGAAGCTGGCGGCGGTGCGTCCGTCGGCGAGCACGACGTCGTCCTGCGGGTGGAGGAACAACGGCATCGATACCCGGGAGCGCCCAGCCGACTCGCCCGTCGGGTTCACCACCTGGTGGGTGGTGGACGGGAAGTAGCCGCCGCTGGCGTACTGCAGCATGTCACCCGCATTGACGGCGAGCGACCCGAGGTCGCACGGCACGTCGTGCCACTTCCCCGAGGAATCCTTCACCTGCAGGCCGGGCTCGTTCGCCGCCGGAAGAACAGTGATCAGGTTGATGTCCTCATGCGCGGCGGCACGGACGGCACCAACCGGCTCATCGCCGGATAGCGGCGGATAGCGGAGGATGCGCAGCAGCGTGCGACGGCTGCCCTGCACCATCTGCGACAGCGGCATCGAGTACAGCTTGGCAATCTCCGGTGGCGTGTTGCGCTCGACCCACCCCAGCAGGGTCTTCGCCACCGACGTGGCCTGTTCGTAGAGATCGAACGCGCTGCGGCCGACTTCCTCGGGATACTGGCCCCACTCCGGATAGATGTGGAAGAACTCCTTGAGGTCCTTGATACGCGCGCCCTTCGCAGTCACGGAGACGTCTGGCGGGTAGTAGCCGTCCCCCTCATTCGAGTGGAGATACGCGCGCTTATCGTGCGACGAGGTGAAGTAGTCGAGCCACTCGTTCTGCACCCGCTCGATGAGGGCTGGGGAGATCGGATGGTTCACGATGACGGCGAACCCTGTCTCCTTCAGCGAACGCGAGAACTGCGCGTGGGCATCGGTGGCTTCGTAGTCGACAACGGCAACGTCCATCACGCCAACAGTAGCGATCGAGCGATCATGCCAGCTACGGTGCGGACGATGACGAGCCAAGCGGCCACCGCACCGACCTTCGCCCACCTCGCCCTCAACGTCGACGGCGACATCGGCGTCCTGGCCCTCAACCGCCCCGAGAAGCTGAACCCGCTCTCCACCGAGGCAATGGAGGAGATCATCGTGGCCGCCCGATGGTTCGACGCGCAGGCTGCGGTCAAAGTCGTGGTCGTCCGCGGCAACGGGCGCGTGTTCAGCGCGGGAGCTGACACCAGGGCCTTCGGATCGGCGACAGGCTCCCTCGTCAACCAGCGCAGTCCGCGCGACGACGCCGACACCGGGCGCCGGATGGCCGATGCCGTCGAGGCGATGCGGGCCGTGACCGTTGCCCGCATCCAGGGCTGGTGCGTGGGCGGCGGCCTCGTGCTCGCCGCGGCGTGCGACCTTCGAGTTGCCGCAGCGGACACGACATTCTCGATCCCCGAGGTCGACCTCGGCATCCCTCTGGCGTGGGGTGGCATTCCCCGACTCATCCGCGAGATCGGGCCTGCACTGACGAAGGAACTCGTCATGACGTGCCGTCCGTTCGGGGCCGACGAGGCACTGCGGGCCGGTTTTCTCAACCGGGTCGTCCCGACGGATGACCTCGACACCGAGGTGGACCGCCTCGTCGCCCAGCTCGCGTCGAAGGCCACCTTTGCGCTCCTGGCGACAAAACGCCACGTGAACGCCGTGACCGCCCAGATGGTCGGAATCGATCGTGCCTGGGCCGACGCCGACGCTCTCGTGGCAGGTCTTCGCGACCCGGAAGGCCGCGAGAAGCAGGCCGCCTACATCGCGGCGCTGTCCGAACGGCGATCCGGCGAGTCTCCGACTGACGAGAACGGGGTGGGGACCCCATGACAGCGCTCTCACCGGAAGCGCACGCGTTCCTCGCCGCCGGCGGGCCGGCGCGGCCGTGGCCGTCGCTGACGCCGATCGAGGCCCGGGCACAGGCGCTCGCCGCTCGCCGGCCCGACACAGGGGCTCCGGCGGTCGACACCCTCGACACGACGATTCCTCGCGCCGATGGTTCGTCGCTGGCGGTGCGGGTATACCGAGCGAGCGACGAGGACCCGGTGCTGGTGTTCTTCCACGGCGGAGGCTGGGTGTATGGCGACCTCGACATGGCCGACGGGTTCTGCCGCCGGCTCACCGTTCGCGCCCGGGTCACCATCTGCTCGGTCGACTATCGCCTCGCCCCCGAGTTTCCGTTCCCTGCGCCGCTCGACGACGCCGTCCTGGCGACCGCATGGGCGAGTGAACACCTGGCCGCCAGAAGACCCGTCGGCATGATCGGTTCGAGCGCCGGCGGCAATCTGGCCGCCGCGACGTGCCTGGTCGCACGCGACCGGAACGGCCCGCCGATCGGTCTTCAGGTGTTGCTATGCCCGGTGACCGACTGCCGATTCGACACCGCGAGCTACGCCGAGAATGCCGTCGGGAGTTTCCTGGAGGCCGAGGACATGCGGTGGTACTGGGCCCAGTATCTGGCCGGCGATGGCCGGGCTGACCATGCGTATGTTTCCGTCCTCCGGGCAGACCTGCGAAGTGTCGCTCCCGCGCTCGTCATCACCGCCGAGCACGACGTGCTCCGCGACGAAGGCGAGGCCTATGCGAAGCGGCTCGGTGATGCCGGCGTGGAGCTGAGGCTCCGCCGCTTCGACGGCATGATCCACGCGTTCGCGGTGATGTCGGCGTTCCCGATCGCGCAGGCGGACGCCATCGAGGAGATCGCGATCGCGATCGATCGCTGGCTCCGACCCGCCGACGCGTGACGTGGTCGCGTGCTGGCAATTCGACCGTCGCCGACGAACCCCCCGGGTAGGGTCGCAGACGTATGTCGACGTCAACGACGGGAGGTCCCGCGCTTCCCCCGGCACCCGACGCGTTCGAGGCCGATCGACGGGCGATCCGCAGGCGGGCCGTGTCCATAGCCGTTGCGTTGATGCCGTTTGCGTTCGCGTTTGGCATCTCCTGTGCCGAGGCCGGGCTCAGCGCCTGGCATGCCGTCGGGTTCTCCCTGCTCGTCTTCACGGGAGGCTCGCAGTTTGCTGCGGTCGGTGTGCTGCGCGACGGTGGTGCGTCGGCGTCGGCGATCGCCAGCGGCCTCCTCCTCGGGTTGCGCCTCCTTGCCTATGGAGCCGTGATGACACCGCACCTTCCCGGCCCGCGATGGAAGCGCGCGCTCGACAGTCACCTGATGATCGACGAATCCGTCGCCGTCGGCCTCGGAGCCGATGACCCGGCAAACGTTCGCTACGGCTACCGGTGGGGTGGGCTGTCGGTCTTCGTGCTCTGGAACCTGAGCACGCTGGCCGGCGTCGTGGTCGGAAACAGTGCCGGAGACGTCATCGAGAGGTTCGGTGTCGATGCAGCTATCCCGGCTTCGTTCCTTGCGCTTGTGTGGCCCCGCCTGCTCGATGAGCAGCAGCGGATCATCGCGTTGGTCGGGGCGGTGATCGCGGCGACCCTGATCCCACTCGCTCCTCCCGGCATCCCGATTCTCGCTGCGGGGCTCGCCGCTTTCGTCGGAATCGCTCGTGCTCGACGTCAGGGGAACACGAAGGCGGCATCGCCCTTTCCGCCCCCTCCGGGCGCGCCGTGAACGCATCGTCGAAGGGCACCGTCGTGCTGATCGTCGTCGCCGTCGGTTGCTATGTGCTCAAGTCCGCGGCCCCGTTGGTCCTAGGCGGACGACCCCTCCCCCGGCTACTCGACGAACTCGCCCGATTTGCACCGGCGGCGTTGCTTGCTGCGCTGGTGGTGACCTCGACGTTGGCCGACGGTCGTCGCATCGCGCCTGACGCCCGCATCGCCGGCGTGATCGTCGCCGCGCTCGCCCTTTGGCGCAAGGCGGGGTTCATCACGACGGTCGTTCTCGCCGTGGTAACGACGGCGGCTTTGCGGGCCGTGTTCTGAGCGCTGTCCGGACTGGGCGGGGCGGCGCCTAATCTGGCATCGTCCCATGGTCAGCATCCCCGGCATCCTTCTCGTCTGCGCGCTTATCAGCTTGGGGTTGATCCCTCGGCTGTGGCGGGGTCGCCGCCGACGCTGAAGCGCGTCGGTCGGCAGCTCAGATGTAGCGGAAGCCGGGATCGCAGTCAGCGAGCAAGGGGAGCGACTGATCCTTTGCCGAAAGGATCGGGTCGGTGATCGGCCACGTGACGCCGATGTCGGGGTCATCGAACCGAATACCACCATCGTCGGGTCCCGAGAAGACCTCGGTGACGCTGTAGGTGAGCACAGCGTCACCGTCGAGCACACAGAACCCGTGGGCGAACCCGACCGGGACCCACAGGAGCCGACCGTTGGCGAGGCTCAGTTCTTCACCGAACCACTTCCCGTAGGTCGGCGAGCCGACGCGGAGGTCGACGGCGACGTCGAAGACCGATCCGGCTGCACACGACACCAGCTTGCCCTGGGCCATCGGGTCGGTCTGGAAGTGAAGCCCGCGAAGGACCCCCGGACGAGAGACGGAGAGATTGCTCTGCACGAACGACGTGGGCAGGCCGGCAGCGGCGAAGTCTGCGGCCTTGAAGGTCTCGCGGAACACACCGCGGTCATCGGCGAAGCTCACCGGTTCGATCACGACCAGATCGACGACACCGGTCTCGCGGAACGTGAACGGCACGGCTACCCGCGGCTCATCCGGCGGGGGTCGCCGACGAGAACTTCCCGTAACCGCCGCGGTAGTAGGCAAGCGGACCACCGGCCTCCGCGGCGCCGAGCGCCAGCACGAGTCCCACCACGATCACGTGATCGCCGGCGGGCACCTCCTCGTGGATGGTGCAGTCGATCCATGCGTGCGCGTCGTCGAGCACGGGAGCACCGGAGACCTCCCGCCGCCATCCGACGTTGGCGAACTTGTCCGGCACCTTCGAGGAGAACTGGCGGCTGATCCACTCGTGATCAGCGCCGACGATGTTCACGCAGTATGCGCCGGAGCGCTGGATGCGCGGCCATGTGCTCGAGTTGTTTCCGGCGCAGAAGAGGACCAGGGGCGGGTCCATCGACACCGAGGTGAACGAACTCGCCGCCAACCCGACCGGCGTCCCGTCCTCGGGATCCAGCGCCGTGATGATTGCGACTCCCGTGGGGAAGTGACCCATCACATGACGGTACGCGGCGGCATCGATCTCGGGAAAACTCACGGCATCGAAAGCTAGTGCGGCGTGCGCCGAACGCGCGTTACATGTTGGCGTTGCCGGCGAACATCGGTCCGACGACGTGACGCTTGGAGAGCTGAGGGCCGATCGGCGACCGGGGATCCACGCACAGGCCTTCGGAGGCGGCGAACACTTCAACACCACTGGCCAGACCGCGGACCTTGGCTTGGGCAGTCAGGCGGTCGATGTTCACGTCGGTTCGCGATGGGTCGTGATGGAAAAGCGCCAGCGCTCGCGCTCCGGCCTTGATCGCGACGTCGACGGCGTAGTCGACCGTGCAGTGACCCCAGTGGCTCTTCGTCTTCCAGTCCTCGTCGGTGTACTGGGCGTCATGGATCAGCAGATCGGTGCCGGCCGCCAGTTCGAGGACGCCTTCATCGACGGAGTCGAGGGATTCAGGTGCCTGATGATCGGAGATGTAGGTCACCGAGTGCCCGTTGTGCTCCACGCGATAGCCGACCGTGAGGCCGACGTGGGGCACGGGGCGGACCATGATCTTGGCGGTGCCGACCGTGAAGTCTTCGTTCAGCACATCGTGGAGGCCATACGTGCCCCGAAGTTGCTCGATCGCAACCGGGAAGTACGGCGGCCGGACGAACCCGGTGAACAGATCAGCGGTCGTCGTGCCGGTCTCTCCCGGACCGTAGATGTCCAGTCGGGACCCGGGCCGATCTGCCGCCGCGAGGAACGGCAGGCCCTGGACATGATCGAAATGGAAGTGCGTGACTAAGGCCGTGGCCGCGAACGTGCCGTCGAGAGGCTGGGTGTGACCCCACGCCTGCAAGCCCGTACCGAGATCGAACAAGATCGGCGCCTCGCCTGGGATTGACAGGGCAACACACGAGGTGTTGCCTCCGTAGCGGGCATTCGGTGGTGTCGGACACGGGGTCGATCCTCGAACACCGAAGAATTTCACCTTCACGAAACGTGCCGCTCCTGTGATGTTCCGACTGCGTGCGGGGATCCGTTGCCTGAGTGTGTGCACAAAGGCATTCACGAAGCGTAACGAGGCCAATGGACATTCATGAAGCTCTTGTGACCAAGAGCACAGTGCTCGCGCGTCGCGAGCACTCTGACGACGCACGGTCGAAACACCAAGACGCCGGGCGGGAACATCACGAAGTCACGTCGGTACGCTGCGGCGGACGCCTTATGGGCCCCTTCGAGCAGCCCGGATAGGCATCGAGCGCCGCCGTCCGGGTACGGTGCAAGACCCGACCGAGAGGAATGCCCTGTGCCGACACTCGCTGAACTTCGTGCAGCCACGATCAAGGA
>JANPDB010000270.1:0-3800 GCA_031431255.1 Acidimicrobiia bacterium
GGCATGGGAGTGCGCCGACCCGGGTATGCAGTACGACACCACGATCAACCGTTGGCACACGGCACCGAACTCGGGACGGATCAACGGCTCGAACCCGTGCTCGGAATACATGCACGTCGACAACTCGGCTTGCAACCTGGCCTCGATCAACCTCATGAAGTTCCTCAACGACGACGATTCGTTCGACGTCGACGGGTTCACGCAGGCCGTCACGTTGCTCATCACCGCGCAGGAGATCATCGTCGGCAACGGCGACTACCCGACGGCGAAGATCGCCGAGAACAGCCACCGCTTCCGCCAGCTCGGCCTCGGCTACGCGAACATCGGCGCGCTCCTGATGGCACGCGGCAAGGCCTACGATTCCGACGACGGCCGGGCCCTCGCGGCGTCGATCACCGCGCTCATGACCGGCCACGCGTACGCCACGTCGGCTCGCATCGCCAAGAAGATGGGTCCTTTCGCCGGATACCTGGAGAATCGCGATGCGATGACCAATGTGCTCGAGATGCACCGGGCCGAGGTGGCGAAGATCGACGAGGAGATCACCGATCACGACGTGCTCTTCGCCGCCCAAGAGGCATGGGACACGGCCTGCGAGCTGGGTGCCGCCTACGGCGTACGCAACGCCCAGGCGTCGGTGCTCGCCCCGACCGGCACCATCGGCCTGCTCATGGACAGCGACACCACCGGCGTCGAGCCCGAACTCGGACTCGTGAAGTGCAAGAAGCTGGTCGGCGGAGGCTCGATGCAGATCGTCAACCAGACGGTTCCGCGTGCGCTCAAAAACCTCGGCTACCGGCCCGCGGAGATCGACTCGATCATTGCCTACATCGACGTCAACAAGACCATCGTCGGTGCGCCCGAGCTACGGGCCGAGCACCTCAGCGTGTTCGCCTGTTCGATGGGCGACAACGTGATCCACTACCTCGGCCATGTCCGCATGATGGGTGCCGTCCAGCCGTTCATCTCGGGCGCTATCTCCAAGACGGTCAACATGCCCGAAGAGGCCACCGTCGAGGAAGTGGCCCAGCTCCACATCGATGCCTGGAAGCTCGGCATCAAGGCGATCGCCATCTACCGCGACAACTGCAAGGTGGGTCAGCCGCTGCAGACGGCGAAGAAGGACGGCTCCGAGCGCAACGTGTTCGGCGCCGTGTCGGCCGAGCCCGATCCCACGCTCACGGCAAAGATCGCCGAGTTGGAGAAGGCGCTGGCGTCGACCACCACGGTGATCCGCAAGCCGCAGCGTGAGCGTCTTCCGCGCAAGCGCCGTTCGAGCACGTTCGAGTTCCGGGTCGCGGACTGCAGCGGATTCGTCACGGTCGGTGAATACGACGACGGTCGCCCCGGCGAAGTGTTCATCAACGTCTCCAAGCAGGGTTCCACCCTGGCCGGCATCATGGACGCGTTCTCGATCTCGATCAGCTTCGGTCTGCAGCACGGTGTGCCGCTGGCGACCTACGTCCGCAAGTTCTCCGGCATGCGGTTCGAGCCTGCCGGGATCACCGATGATGCCGAGCTGCGGATCGCCACTTCGGTGATCGACTACATCTTCCGTCGCCTCGCCCTCGACTACCTCCCGCTCGATGTTCGCAGCGAACTCGGAGTGTTGTCGGCCAAGGAACGCACCGAGCCGACCTTGCCGGGCGTCGAGGAAGCGATCACCGCGTCGACGTCTCTGTCGAACGCCGGCACCACGATCGCCGACTCGATCGTTCTCGACGTTCCTTCGGTGTCGGCCGAGCCGTCCAAGAACCCGGGTCTGCTCAGCCGTGGCCGTCCCGCCGATGCGCCGTTCTGCTACTCGTGTGGCAACGAGATGAACCGCGCCGGCAGCTGCTACGTCTGCTCCGCCTGCGGCGCCACCAGCGGCTGCAGCTGACGGTGAAGTTGCACCGTTTTTGCAGCGGCGTGTGCAGGTTTTTGCACTGAACGTTGCAGCGATTTGCACTGGTGCGTGAAGCGAGTTGCACTGACTGTAGTAACAAGTTGAGAACGCCTCCGCTCGACGCGGGGGCGTTTTTCATTTGGCGCCAGGGGTTGACCGTTTGCGAGCACGACAGCGAAGAATTCCTATGCAGCCCAGAGCGCTGAGACGGGCAGGGCGACGAGACGGTCACCGAACGAGAGCGGTTGCGCGCCGAGGTGCATGACGATACCGACGACGAATCGGTCACCCATGCGATCGCGCAGATAGCGCAAATGCTTGAAGTCATCCTCGGTCACCGACTTCGTCGCCTTCACCTCGATCGCAGCTATGTTCCCGTCACGGGTTTCGAGAAGAAGATCGACCTCGCGCTTCTCGCGATCGCGGTAGTGATAAAGCCCGAGCCGAAGCTCCGAGGCAGAAGCCAATCGGGCGACCTCGCTCACCACGAAGCTCTCTAGAACGGGACCGGCGTCCGGGGAGTTCGGCTCCGCCAGCGAAGTCGCCGAGATACCGCGCAGGTCGACACCCAGACCTGAATCGACTACGTGAAGCTTTGGCCGCTTGACGGACCGAGACGTGAGATTCGCCGACCACGCGCGAATGGGGAAGTGCAGGTAGATGGTCTCGAACAACGCCAAGAATGCCCGAACGGAGTCGGCGGTCAGGTCCGCATCGCGAGCCAAGTCGGCGAGGTTCAGCTCCTGAGACGTGCGAGCGGCGATCAGGCGGAGAAGGCGGGGGAGGTCCGACGACTGGCGAATGCGGCTGAGTTCGGTGATGTCGCGCTCGAGCAGCGTCCGGGCGTAGTCGCGGAACCATGCTGCACGTGCACGTTCGCTCGCCATTCGGACGCTTGCCGGAAACCCGCCGCGTGCGACGCGTTCCATCACCTCGCGTCGCGTCAGAAGTTGCGGTGCCATGTCCCGCAACTGATTGGCTCCACCGAATACTGCGGCGATGAATCCCGATTGCACGCGGTCGATTTCGCTCTGGCTGAGCGGCCACAGGTCGATGATTCGGACCCGACCGGCCAAGGACTCGGACAACTGCGGAACGGTGAGGAATCGCGAGGAACCGGCCAACACGTAGAGACCGGTCTCCGTGTGTCGTCGATCAACCTCGGCCTTGATACTGAGCACGAGCCGATCTCCTCCCCGTTGCACCTCGTCGATGAAGAGCGGGGTCGAACGCTCACTCACGAACCCGCCCGGATCCGTCCGAGCGGCCCTCAAGAGGTCGACGTCATCGAGCGACTGGCGGCGTTGACCACGATCCGCCGCGACGAGATCGAGCAACGTGGATTTCCCGGACTGGCGAGGACCGTTGACTACGACGACGCGAGCGTCGTCCATTGCTTCTCGCAGAACGGGTTCCATCATTCTCGCCAGGAGCTCTGCCACGGACCGATGCTGGCACTACTACCCACGATTTGTCAAGTCGTGAACCCCGGATTTGTCAATATCCGAACCCATGATTTGTCAAGTGGATGACGACCGTTGGCGAAGCGATCACGGATGCGATCGCGGAGATAGACGAGCCGGTGGACGACGACCGTCAGCGAGCGAGCGTGCTCGGTGCCCATGTCGGGCGGCGGTGCTCGTACGCCGAGATCGCGTCGCCCTGGCGCATGGTGAGGCCGATGTCGTCGAGGCCGTTGACGAGGCGGTAGGCGGTGAAGTCGTCGAGCGGGAACGTCGTCTCGAGGCCGATCTTCGGCGCCGACACCGATCGTCGCTCGACGTCGATGGTGATCTCGAGCGTGGGGTCGGCCTCGACGGCGCGCATGAGTTGCTCGCCGACCTCGGCGCTGACCTGGACCGGGAGGAGCCCGACCTTCGTCGCGTTGTTCCGGAAGATGTCGCCGAAGCGG
>JANPDB010000271.1:0-3998 GCA_031431255.1 Acidimicrobiia bacterium
GTGGAGCGAGTGCGCAGAACGTCGGCGAGGTCGGCCACCTGTTGACCGACCGCCGCCCAGTGCATCCCGGCTCCGATTCGAGAGGCCTCGGACCGCGCCGCGGCCCTGAAGGCGTCGTCAGTGGCGTAGGCGAGAATTGCAAGAGCGAACGCGGCCGGCCGACGACCTTCGACCACTGTGCCGGAACCCGACGAGAGCAGGTCCCGCGCGTAGAGATAGTCGGAAGAAACCACCGGGCAACCCGCGGCGACGGCGAAGGTGAGCGCGCCCGAGACAATCTGCTCAGCGTTGACGTACGGGGTGACGAACACGTCGGTTGAAGCCAGCACATCGGCGACAGCATCCACGGGAAGGAAGGAGTCGATGAACCGAACGTGCTCACCAAGGTCGAGACGATCGACCTGGGCAATCAGTGAAGATCGGTACTGTTCGCCGTTTCGTCGGTTCTCCCCGGGATGGGTACGACCGGCGATGACCAGGACCGCTGACGGCACGACGTCGGCCACTTCGCGCATCGCCTCGATCGCCAACTCCAGACCCTTGCCGGGCGAGACGAGTCCAAATGTCGAAACCACGAATCGGTCGGTAAGGTCAAGGCGACTCCGCGCCTCAACGGGCTTCGCGCAGAACAACGCACTCGGCGCACCGTGAGGGACGATGTGGATCTTCGCCTCATCGACAATGCGTTGGCGGACAAGGAGGTCGCGCGCCGTTGGCGTGAACACGGTTACCGCGTCGGCCATGGCGCTGGCCGAGCGAAGCGAAGACACCTGCCTGGGGCTGAATGTGGACAGGACCGTGTGCAACGTCAAGATGGATGGAAGCGTAAGTGCACGTAAGAACTCGAGGACCAGTTCTCCATCCGTACCGCCAAAGATCCCGAATTCGTGTTGCACGATCACGACATCACACAGGTCGTTCGCTCGACGGGCAGCGACAGCGTAGGAATGCGCGTCCGCCTCGGCGATCTCGGCGATGACTGGCGAAAGCGGTCCGTCGATTGCCTGGTCGGAATCAACCATCGCAATGATGGACACGTCGTCGACGTTTGCCGAGAGGTGGAGAGAGTTCTCCAGGTCCGCGGCAAAGGTGGCGAGTCCGCAGGCACGAGGGGCGTAGGTCGAACAGATTCCGATACGGAGAGGTTCGGGCATGAACTGTTCCTTCTGTTTGTCGTGGGTCATCTGCACTACCCACCGCGACCACTCGTCCAAACCTCGACGGACCGCCAAACCTCAGCTGGTCGACCGTTCACTCGGATCGCCATGACCTTGAAGTGACGCGCGAGCGACCCCCGCGAAAACAAAAAAATGACGCATCCGGAGGGAGTCCCCGGATGCGTCATCGTTTCAAGAATCAGGCGACGACGAGCGTTACCTGCACGGTGGCCGAGAGGTTGCCGGCAGTGCCGCTGATCTGCAGCGGGAAGCTGCCAGTGGGGGTCGTGATGCCGGTCGAAACCTTGATCGTGGCCGACGTTGCTGTCTGGGAAACTATCGTCGCAGTAGCGAACGGAGGGAGGCCCTTGAGCCCCAGGGTGATCGAGGAGGAGAACCCACCACTTGGTGCGATGGCCACGGTGTATGTCGTGTCTGCTCCAGGAGCGACAGTCTGCGACTCCGGTTGGGCGGCGAGGGCAAACCCGCCCACGGTGCTCTTTTCGACCACAAGTGACATCACGATCGTGCGCGTCACCGAAGCACTCCTGCCGACAATGGTGATCTTTGACGTCCCGACCGGGGTGGTCGGCTGCGTACGCACTCGAATGGTCGTGAGCCCGTTCGAAGGGTTCGGATCAAAGATGACGCTCGCTCCGCTCGGGAGGCCGGTCGCCGTGAACGCCACGTCGGGAGCAAACACGGTGCCCGGTCTCGGCAGAACGTTCACCGCAGCAACGGCATCGTTGCCGGCAGGTACGGTCACCGAGAGCGGGGCAAGGCCGAGCGCGAAGTCGCCGGTTCGACGAACGACGAGCAGAACCGCCGTGGCCCGAGTGGTGGAACCGGCTTGACCGACGATGCTCAGCAGGTAGGTGCCTGAGGGAGTGGCCGCCGAGGGTGTCACGTAGAGCACGGTGCTCTGCGTTGTCGGACTCGGGGAGAAGTTGCTGGAAGCACCGACCGGCAGACCGTCGAGTCGGAAGTCGACGGCACCACTGAATCCGCCGATCCGATTGACCGTAACCCCGTACTGCTGTTGCTCACCAGGTGCTCCCGAGCGGCTCAGGACGTCCGGCACAAGGGTGAACTGCGGGGCGACGGTGGTGCTGGCCGTCGGCGCGACCGTGGTGGTCGTGACCACGGGACGAGCGGTGACGTTCAATCGAAACCCCGCTTGTCGCTCCAGCGCTCCGCCTCGTCCGCGAAGCAGGAAGACGCCGGAGTTCGTGTTTGCGAACGGCGGAACGGTGATTTCCAGCCGACCGCGGGATGCACTCTCCGTGATGATGCGACCGGTGAACCGGTCGGTCAGGTTCGGAAGATCGAACACGACGATCCCGCGGAATGACGAGCTGGACGAAGTATCGAACGTATACGTAGCAGTCTCACCGGCGGTGACCGCTTGGGCGTCCTGAATGAATCGAATCCCGAAATCGACAGGCACCTTCCTCTTCGTCGTGACGACTCTGCGCCGGCTCACAGCCGACGCCGAAGGTGTTCCGGGTACTGCGACCAGCACCAATCCTGCAGCAAGAACCGACGCGACAACCACTCGCGCACGGGACCGTCTCGTCAACGGCGAAGTTCGAGAATGTCGATTTGGTGTGTCCATGATGGTAGCTCCTGTCGGTCGGCCAAAGGCGGTCGTACACCCGATGTACCCACCGTCAACGATGGTCAAACCCTGGGAACCGAACTGGCGTTTACCACGCCAGGGAACGGGGCACTCCTTCGCTATCAACGCAAACGAACAGATGCGCATCGCCGTGCTTTCTCCGATTTCCTGGCGAACGCCGCCGCGGCACTATGGCCCTTGGGAGCTCTTCGCCTCCTTGCTGACAGAGGGGCTCGTCTCGCTCGGACACGATGTCACGTTGTTCGCCACTGCGGACTCACGCACGAACGCTCGCCTGATCTCAACGTCGTCCACGGGGTGGTCGGAGGACCCGACCATCGAACCCAAGGTGGCCGAATGCCTGCACATAGCGTCGGCATTCGAGTGCGCTGGGGACTTCGATGTCATCCACAACGGTTTCGACTTCTTGCCCCTGACGTACTCAGAGCTCGTCGAGACACCAATGGTCACCACGATCCACGGATTCTCGTCGGAGGCCATCGTGCCCGTGTACCAGCGGTACAACGACTCGAACTCCTATGTCGCCATCAGCGACGCCAATCGCCACCCCCGGCTTCGCTATGCCGCCACGATCCACCACGGCATCAATGCGGACGACTTTGCGTTTCGCGAGGTCGCCGAAGAGTATCTGCTGTTCTTCGGACGCATCCATCCCGACAAAGGAACCGAGACAGCGATCGAAGTGGCCCGGCGAGCGGGCCGTCGACTTGTCATCGCCGGCATCATTCAGGATCCGGTGTATTTCACCGAACGGATCGAGCCCCACATCGATGGCGACCACGTTCGCTTTGTCGGAGCGGTCGGCGGCACCGAGCGCGCCGACTTGCTCGGCGACGCGGCGGCGCTCCTCCACCTCATCGATTTCGACGAGCCGTTCGGATTCAGCGTTGTCGAAGCGATGACATCGGGGACCCCGGTAGTGGCGTTCGATCGAGGCTCGATGCACGAACTGATCGATGACGCCACCGGTGTCCTGGCCCACGATGTCGATTCAGCGGTCGATGCGGTCCGTACCGCCGTTGCGCTGGACCGCCGCGGCGTGCGCGAATCCGCCGTCCGCAGATTCGACTCCACAGCGATGGTTTCGAAGTATGAGGCTCTCTACCGAACTCTCGTCACGTAAGGCCGGACACGGCGGGAGCCGGAACCACGACACCATCCGTTTCCGACGATGGACCACGGAGTCGCTGCACCGGGTACAG
>JANPDB010000272.1:0-1771 GCA_031431255.1 Acidimicrobiia bacterium
GCCGCTTCGAGCACGGCCGGGTGGGCATACAGCGCGTTCTCCACTTCGGTCGTGTAGATGTTCTCGCCGCCCGAGATGATCATGTCCTTGGCCCGGTCGACGATGTAGAGATACCCGTGATTGTCGGCATAGGCGACGTCACCCGATCGGTACCAACCGTTCACGAGCGCTTTCGCGGTCTCCTCCGGACGGTTCCAGTAGCCGAGCATGATGTTCGGGCCGCGCGCGTAGATCTCGCCCGGCTCGCCCATGTCGGCGGGCTTGCCATCCTCCCGTCGGACCTCGCACTCGACACCGGGCACCGGCGCGCCGGCCGACTTGAGACGGGCGACGTAGCCGGCTTCACCGACACTGGCCCGGGCGTGGTCGTCGGCGGAGCACACGGTGAGCAAGGGCGACGCCTCGGTCATCCCGTAGAGCTGCATGAAGCCGCACCCGAGCGTCGACATCGCTTTGCGCTGGAGTTCCGCAGGCATGGGCGACGCGCCGTAACCGAGGAGACGCCATGACGACAGGTCGGCGTCGGCGACACCAGGATGATTGACCAGCGAGTTGATCATCGTGGGGACCAGAAGAGTGATCGTCATCGACTCCGCCACGGCAACGTCGACGAAGCGCTGCGGATCCCAGCCCGGGATCATGAGATGTCGTGCCCCGACCCAGGTGACGGCAAACGTGCACGACGCATCGGCGGCATGGAACATGGGAGCCGCATGCAAGTACGCGTCGGTCGGGGTGTAGGCGTAGGCGTACTGCATGTGCTTGGCGTTTGCCAGCAGGTTCGCATGGCTCTGCATGACGCCTTTGGGAAGCCCCGTCGTGCCGCCCGTATAGGAGATTGCCGCGAGCGTGTCGTCGACGATCCAGTCCGTCACCGCGGCCGCGAGCGGCTCGTAGGTGCACAGATCATCGAAGGCGACAAATCCCTCGGGAGTATCGCCGGAGTCGGCGAACACAAGATGCTGCAGCGACGGGCACTGCGTTCGTAGAGTCCTAGCCAGATCCGCGTGCGCCGAATCGACGATGATCGCCTTCGCCTCCGAGTCGTTCACGATGAACACGAGCTCCGCGGGGGCAAGTCGGTAGTTCAGATCGTTGAGGACGAGACCGGCGGCAGGAACACCGACCCAACAGCTCAGGTGACGCCATCCGTTGAGGGCTGCGACCGCCACGATGTCGCCGTTGCCGAGGCCGAGCGATCGAAGTCCTGCGCCCAGGCCGAGCACACGGCGGCCCCACTCGGCGTACGTCAGCCGCGTCGGGCCATCGACGAAGGCCTCTCGGTCGTGGTGGACCTGCATCGCCCGCCGGATCGGCCAGGCCAGCGTTCCCTGGCTCGCGCCGGGCCGGGTTGAGGGTGTGGGTGGGTTCCGTTCAGGCATCGGTCTGCGACGGTACCGGAACGACCGCGGCTGCGCAGCCTGGGTCAGCTCAGCGACATTGGGTCGGGTTTCGTTCGCTGGGTCGGGATTTGTCCGCCTACGCACGGCAGCCGACCCAACGACGTCAGCTGACCCAGGACGAAAAGGGCATTGCCACCCGTCGCCGCCTTTGACAGAGCTAGTAGACGCCGCACATCCCGTCGATGGAGATCTCTTCCACGAGGAGCTCGTCGGAGTCGTCGAGAAGTTCGGCGTCGGTCACGACATCAGCTGACGCAGGAAGGATGTCGGTGGCTGTTGCTGGGCTCATGGCATTTGCTCCGAGTTGCAGACGAGGAACGATGCTGGGTTGGCGACCTCAGCGTCACGCCGAGCATACCGAGCGACCG
>JANPDB010000273.1:0-12851 GCA_031431255.1 Acidimicrobiia bacterium
GTAGGTGGCGGCCTGGTTTCCGGCGGGTCCCCCACCGATGATGACGAAGTTCAGTGCCATAACCGGATGATGCTACGACCCGGGACCGGCTGGCCCACGCCAGCCTGCGCGCTAGAGGGAGGCCGGTTGCGGGCCGCGCACGAGTCGACCGGGATGCGCGCCGGTCTGCACGCCGTCCTCGAACGTGACGACGCCGGACTTGATGGTCGCGCGGTATCCGGTCGAGCTTTGGTTGAGACGGCGCCCACCGGCCGGTAGGTCCTTTACGATGCGCGGAGGAGCGGCACTGAGGGCATCGAGGTCGATCACGTTCACGTCGGCGACACGGCCGACCGCGAGGACGCCGCGATCGTGCCAACCGACGTGGGCCGCGGTGCGCTGCGTGAGGTGATGGACCATCGCCTCCACCGGAAGACCCTCGCCGCGGCGGCGATGCGTCCAGAGCCCCAGGGCCGTCGTCGGGAACGAGGCGTCGCAGATCGCTCCGCAATGAGCGCCGGCGTCGGAAAGCCCGATCATGGCGACCGGCGAACTGAGCATCTCGCGGACCTCGGATAGATCGCCGGCGACGTAGTTGAACAGCGGCATGTAGAGAAGGCGGCGGCCGTCGTCTTCGAGAAGGGTGTCGTAGAGGAACGCAACCGCACTGACCCCGGCGGCTGCTCCACGCGAGGCGATCGAGTGCTCGGGCGCCGGTTCGTAGTCGACCGGGTCGCTCATCGGAAAGAGGTTGGCGAGGCCGTGGACGAGATCGTTGAGGATGCCGTTGCGGGCGCCGAGTGCTTCGTGCTCGGCGATGATCCGCGCGCGCCGGTCGGGGTCAGCCATGGCGCGCACCCTCTCTGCCGTGGGCAACGTGGCGATCTCGCGGTAGCCCGGACAGAGGATGAACGGGTTCACGCTGGCTTCGAGCCCATGGAGCACCCCGATCGGCCGAGGCGCAATCTGGGCACGCATCGACAAGCCCGCCTGCTGCGCGTTACCAAGCGCGCTGAAGATCTTGCGCCAGCGATCCGGAGTGGCGAAGGGCTGCTGCACCGTGGTGGAGAGCGGACGTCCGCTGACCTCGACGAGCGACCGCATGAGCGCGAGCTCCGCATCGACGTAGTCCTCATCGGTCGACTGGTAGGCGTCGGAGATGAGCTGGATCACGCCGGTGCGGGCTTCGCCAAGCGTTCCGACGAGCGCGTGGAGTTCGTCGGCGCTCGAGAACCGGGTGCCGAGGAACTTCCCGGCCTTCGTGCGGTGGATGTAGGTGCGGCTGGTGGTGAAACCGAGGGCGCCGGCGTCGATGGCTTCACGGGTCAGGCGGGCCATCGTCGTGAGCTCGTCGACCGACGGCGACTCCTCGTGATCGGCACCGCGCTCCCCCATGACGTAGGCGCGCAGAGGAGCGTGTGCGACTTGCGTGCCGACGTCGACCAAATAGGAGCGTCGTCCAAGGGCGTCGAGGTACTCGGGAAAGGTCTCCCAGTCCCAGGGCAGACCTTCGGCGAGCGCGGTGCCGGGGATGTCCTCGACGCCTTCGAGAAGACCGATCAGCCAATTGTGCTCGGCCTCGGTCGGCTTGGCCGGGGCGAACCCGACCCCGCAGTTGCCCATGACGATCGAGGTGACACCGTGGTTCGACGACGGAGCGAGATCGGCATCCCACGTGGCCTGGCCGTCGAAATGCGTGTGGATGTCGACGAAGCCCGGGGTGACGATCATGCCGTCGCCATCGATCTCCCGTTTCCCGCGGCCGTCGATCGCCTCGGCGATCTCGGTGATGCGTCCACCGGTGATGGCGACGTCGGCGTATCGCGGTGCCGCTCCCGTGCCGTCGACGACGGACCCGTTGCGAATGATGAGATCAGCCATGGTCGGTTCCCCTGGTGTTTGTGTGCCCAAAGAAACTTACTGGCCCCGGTCCCACAACGCCCGTCTGCGGGGATGCCAGCGGCAACACCGAATCCGGTGCACGCCGGACCACCTCGCCGACACTTGGCTGCGGCATGGGAGGCACTGTCCGTTCAGCTCTCGAGCGGCGAGCAGGCGTCAGTTCCGTCGGGTGACGTTGACCTCGGTGGGGTTGGCCAACACGTCGAACACCGCCGAGTACTTCGTGCCGGCGGCAAGCAGCGCGTCCTTCTGTTCGTCATCGCAGTCGGCGTCGATATCGAACTCGATGTCGATGTTGCGGAACCCCTTTCGGACTTCGGGATCCACTCCGAGCAGTCCGCGCACGTCGATGTCGCCGCTCACCGTGGACGACACCCGGTTCAGCTGGATCTTGCGGGCAGCCGCGCCGGTGGCGATGCCCGCGGTAATGCACGCGGCAAGGGCGTGGAGCACGAACTCGTGTGGTGTCGGACCGTGGCCGTGGCCCAGGGTGGGGTGGTCGGCTGTGAGGTTGAACTCCTGCACGTGCTGGTGGTCGCCGCCCATCCCGTGCCAGTCGTAGATGGTCGATCGGCTGGCCGTACCCTCGACCCACTCGTTCTTCGCGGAGAACCGGAACTGGGCGAGTTCCCCGTTCTCGCGTGTCTTGGCGATCGATGCGAACAGTTTGTCGCAGGGAACCCCGTTGATTTCCTCAGCCATGGTGATCAGCCTCCTGTTGTCGGCCCCACGATATACCTGATGCCACCAACGGTGTCGGGGATCGACAGGTACCGGCCCAGGCTCCTAAGGTCTCCCCCACTTTCGAAAGGGTGTGGGCGATGTCATGGGAGATCGTTGATGAAGGTTGGGGCCGTCGCGCCGTCGAGTTCGCGACGCTGAGTGAACCGTCGGCCTGCCGTGAGTACGTCGCTGTCCAACATCGACTCGATGTGAGAGCCGGCGATCGTCTCCTCGATGTTGCCTGCGGTTCGGGGCTGGCTCTCGAACTTGCCGCGGTGCGGGGCGCCGTCTGCGCCGGCATCGACGCCTCCACCCGCCTCGTCGCGGTGGCCAAGGACCGAAACCCGGGCAGCGACATACGGGTGGGCGACATGGAGGCCCTGCCTTGGGACGATCAGAGTTTCGACGTGGTGACCAGCTTCCGCG
The DNA here is from genome assembly GCA_031431255.1 of Acidimicrobiia bacterium. Taxonomy (GTDB): domain Bacteria; phylum Actinomycetota; class Acidimicrobiia; order Acidimicrobiales; family JANYDT01; genus JANLQX01. The sequence continues at coordinate 3,031 of JANPDB010000273.1, forward strand.
GAATCTGGGGAACAACACCCACGGCCGTGGAAGAGGCGCACCGGGTGCTCGCGCCGGGCGGCCGTCTCGCGATCACCGTGTGGGGAAACGTCGGCAAGTCTCCCGGCGCATGGATGATGGCTCCGTTCCGCTGGGCGACCGAGGAGAAGGTCCAGCACCAGGCCGACATGGTCTCGTTGGGACGACCCGGCGTCGGCGAGGCGTTCCTCGAACGCTGCGGCTTCGACGTCGCCGATCGGTTCGAGATTCCCTTCGTGTTCGAGTTCTCCGACCCGGAGACATTCGCCCGCGCTATCGCGACCACCGGACCTGCCTACGAAGCGATCCAGAGCATCGGAGAGGAGGAGTTCCTCGAACGGGCGACCGAGCTCGCCGCCGCGCACGAACGCGAAGGCCTTGCGTTGCGCGGCCTGATCCAGCTGTTCGGCTACATCGGCACGAAGCGCTGATCAGCCCGCGGCGGCCAGATAGCCGACGAGGTGGTCGGCCAGATCTCCGGTGTCGTCGACGGCGCCGTGCAGGAAGCTCGATCTCCGTCGGCGCAGAAACGAACTTCCCAGCACGTACACCCCGGGAGCGTCCACCACGCCGCCGTCGTGGCGGAGATGCCCGGCAGCATCGAACACCGGGAGGTCGACCCAGGAGAGGTCCGCACGAAATCCTGTGGCCCAGATGATGGTGGCGATCTCCCCGCTGCACAGATCCAGCGTCAGCGGAGCACCCCGAGCGACCCGCGTCGGTTCGTAGCGTTGAACGGGACCGGCCTCGCCCTCCAGGCCATGTTCGGCGATCCACCGGTCGATGTCGTCGAGCAGGCGGCCGAGCTTCTGGTCGGCCAACGCGCAGTGGTTCCGCAAACCACCGGAGAACAACGCGACCCCGTCGCGGATGGTGCCGAGTCGACCCCGGACCTGCACTCCCGCTTCGGTCAGGGAATTGAGATCGAGGGTTCGGCGCTCAGGCGTGCCGACGAGCTGAGGCGACGCCACCTTCCGGGCTTTCACGATGTCCTCGACCTCGTCGTAGCGCTCGTCGAGTCGCCCGATGTCCTCCATCCAGCGCTGGATGTCGGAACCGCGGTAGGTCCTCGGCATTCGAACATGCTCGCCAACCGAAAGCGTGACCCGTCGACCCGATGCGTGGATCTCCTCGGCCAGCTGGAGACCGGTCGCGGCAGCCCCGATCACGAGGACCCCACCTTCGGCAAGCTGTCCCGGGTTCCGGTAGTCGAGTGGGCTGACCTGGTCGACACCCCGGGGCACCGCCGCGGCAAAGTCGGGAATGCTGGGGAGGTTGCACGCGCCACCGGCCAACACCACGCATCGGCAACGCCACGCACCGCGATCGGTGACGACTTCATACCCGTCATCGGTCGGTCGAACGGTCGACACCGTGGTGCCGGTCTCGACGGGCGCCCCGATCGCGTCGGCATAGGTCTGGATGAAGCCCACGACCTCGGCGCCGCTCATGAAGCCGTGCGGATCGTCGCCGTCGTACACCCGACCCGGCAGCCGAGCCTGCCAGTTCGGCGTGAGCATCGTGAACGAATCCCAACGCTGGGTCCGCCATGAGTTCGCGATCTCACTCCGTTCGAGGACCACGTGATCGACACCCCGAACCGACAGACACCTGCTCATCGCCAACCCGCTGTGGCCACCACCCACCACAACGACCGTGACCCGACGTTCCCCCGACATCGGATCAGCTTCGCAGATCCCCGACCCGGTCCGCTGGTGCCAGCCGGAGCCGGTGACCGGCCAACGGTCCCGTTCGGGCGGCCGCGCCGCGGACCGGCTATCGCTTCTTGGTGGTCTTCTTGACCGACTTCTTGGTCGTCTTCTTCACGACGGCAGCCGCCTTCTTGGTCGTGGGCGAAGCCGCTGCTGCGGCCGACGGGGCCTTGAGGCCGAGGACCGACGGAAGGGCGACCTTGCCGGCGTTGTAGTCGTTCACCCGGTTGACGAACGCCGTCCAGGCGCTCGACGAAGGAAGGTTGTCGTAGGGGTTCGGCATCAGTTCCGGGGTGAGGAACAGCACCGTGGCGTTGCGCGAGATGGCGTCATCGGCGGCAGCGGCCATGCGATCAGACGGGACCGAGTGGACCATCTGCCACATCTGGGGGCGGATGTCGGAGCCGAACATCCAGTTGTACTCGGAGTAGTTCCCCGGCAGGTTGACGTTGTCGAGCCACTCCTTCACGTTGGCGTCGGCCCGTTCGAGGTTCAGATACCCATCGGCCAAGCCCTTGTAGCAGGCGAGCATCGGGGCGCCTGGGTTCAACACGACGAGCTTGCCAGGGTTGCGAGCCTTGATGCCCTTGAGCGATCCGCTGCCGGTTGCGAGAGCCTTGTACTTGTCGCACTCGTTGTAGAGGATCTCGTCGAGGAACACACCGTCGACGCCCGGATAGGCAGAAAGGGCCGAATCCACCCGGTCGGCGACGACCGCGGCCGAGACCTTGTCGTAGCCGGCGGTCACGTAGACCAGCGTCTTCTTGCCCTTCGCTTTGGCCGCGGCGAGGCGGTCGCCGAGTTCCTTCTCGGTCTTGTAGTTCCCGTCAGCCGGGGTGTCGGGGTGTCCGACGACCCAGCCGACCGCCGCTGTATCGAGCACACGATCCCACTCGGCACCATCTTTGAAATACGCCGGAACAGCGATGGTGATCTTCGGGTTGGACTGTGCCTGGGCCGAAGGCAGGTGCGTGAAACCGGCGGCAGCAACGATGGCCGTGAGCGCGAACGCGCCACGACGCAGGGAACGACGAGTGAGCATCGGTCAGCGACTCCTTGAGAACGAATGCGCGATCTTAGACGGGGGAGGGCCCTGACCGGTCGCGACAGCGTTCAGTTACCGATATCTCCCAACGAGTTCCAGGGTTCGTACAGTCCAGTCTCCCGGGTTCGTGCCGTCCAGAACGACGGTCAATCCGACACCAGTGAACGCGAGTAGGTCACGCTCGCGATGGCGACCGGACGGGCGAGGTCGGGTTCGTGGCCGGGCGGGACGGAGAAGATCTCGACGCTCATGACGACGAGCGACCGCCCCAGCTTCTTCAGATGGGCGTCGGCGACGAGCTCGCCCGGGACCGGCCGACGGACGAAGTCGATGGAAAGGTGCGTCGTCACGGCGAGCGCGGCGTCGCCGAGCAAGCCGAGCACCAGGGCGTAGCTCACGGAGTCGGCGAGCTGCATCATCGTCGGGCCGGAGACCGTTCCACCGGGGCGAAGCTCGGAGTCGGCAGCGACCATACGCATGCGGGCCCTGGTCGAGTCGAGGTGGGTGAGGCCCTTCGGTCCGTAGCGTTCCGCCGCCTGCGGCCAGACCGATGCCAGGTAGGCCGACACCCCGGCGGCATCGAGCTGGAGTTCAGGCATGGTCATCCTCGATTCGGAGTGGCACGGAAAGTGCGTGCAGCAATGATTCGGCCAGATCAGGACGGCACACCACGAGGTCGGGGAGCAACGTCTCACGCTGGTTGTAGATCAACGGTGAACCGTCGAGCCGTGAGGCGTGGAATCCGTGCGCGAGGGCAACCGCGACCGGCGCGGCGGAGTCCCATTCGTATTGCCCACCCGAATGGATGTAGGCGTCGGCATCGCCTCGCACAATCGCGAGGATCTTCGCCCCGGCCGAACCCATATGGGCGACCACGCCTTCGATGGAAGCGACGACCTCGGTCACGTCGGGGGCACGCGAGTCGCTCACCAGCACGATCGGCTGAAGCCGAACCAGGCCTTCCGGATCGAAGGCCTCACCTTCGAGGGCCACGTCCGTAGTGAACACCGAACCGAGCTCGGGCATGGCGACAGCGGCGCTGGTGATGCCGCCACCGGTGTCGTCTCGCACCCACAGCGCGATGTGCACCGCCCAGTCGGTGCGCCCCTCGGTCCGGTACTGACGCGTGCCGTCAAGCGGATCGACGATCCATACCCGGTTCGCGTCGAGTCGGTTCAGGTCATCGGCGGATTCCTCAGAAAGCACGGAGTCGCCCGGCCTCGCCGCGGCGAGTTCGGACAAGATGAGCTCGTTCGCCTCCCGGTCGGCCCGATCGCCGAGAGCGGCAGGGTCGTCGAAGGCTCCCGCCGTCCGGCGAATCGTCCGCAGCAACCGACCCGCCAGCCACGCCACCCGTGCCGCCAGCTCGGTGTCGGTCTCCGGTCCGTCCTCCGCGTCGGGAGCGTTGGGTGTGGTCATGGCCGCGACCGTCCGCGTCGACGGAGTTCGTTCGCCGAAACCGGCCCAAGAAACCAATGACCGAAGCCACAGTTCCTACAGACCGCGACAGCGGTTTTCGGCGAGGCGAACGCCAACCCGAAGAATTCCACCGGCCGAGAGGAAATCGACCCTCGAATCGAAATGAACTGATCAAACGCGCGGACGACGTATTGCAGCGTTTCGCCCGCCGGCAGGAACATGCTGTGAGGTTCGGTCCGACGACTCTTACGCATCGCAGCTCCTCTCTAGAAAGACGCTCTCAAGATCTGCGAACCTCGCCCGGCGCTGCCATCGTAGGTGCGCAGTCGTACCGCTCGACCTCACCATGCGACCTCATAGTTGTCCTGAAGACGTGTCCGGCGAGGACGCCGCCGACTCGCGTTCGCTTCGAGCCAAATCCGCCAACGCCGATGATATCATAATGAACATGACCGATATCCTCATTCGAGACGTCCCCGACGAAGTTGTCGAAGCGCTCGACGCGAACGCGCAACGAAACGGCCAGACACGGGCCGAATACCTGCGTCGACTCCTCGCCGAACAGCAGGGACCCGCGTTGACTCGTGCGCAACTGAAGCGTTTCGCCGAGCGCACTGCCGACTTGAGCAATCCTGAGGTAATGGCAGCCGCATGGCGGTGACGAGCTGGCTCATCGACAAATCGGCGCTCTACCGGATCAACGAAGCCAACGATGAGTGGCTGTCGCGCATCCAACGCGGCCTCGTTCGAATCTCGACCGTGACTCTTCTCGAGGTCGGTTTCTCGACTCGCAACGGTGGCGATCACCGCTCGACACTCGGCGAACCCCCCGTGTCCTCCATGCCCGTCGAGCACGTCACACCCGCGATCGAGGCGCGAGCGGTCGAGATCCAGATGCTGCTCGCAGACCGCGGCCAACACCGCGCCCCTTCGATCCCAGATCTGCTCATCGCGGCGACCGCAGAACTTTCCCGCCTCACCGTGTTGCATGTCGACAAGGACTTCGAACTCATCGCCGCGATCACCGACCAACCGATCACGCGCCTCGGGGTCTGAGCCGCTCTACCCTGCTCGCCCGACTGTCTCGACAACCGAACTGATCGAGTTCGACGGTCGTCCCGGAGCTCGGGACCCTGCCAGGATCATCGGTGTCATGAGTCCTTCGCCCCGCCTGCTCGATCGCCTTCCACCGGTCGGCTCGGATCCGAGTGACGTGATCGACGGGTACTCGGCGTGGGCGGCCGAGACGGGCCGGCCGCTGTACCCCCATCAGGAGGACGCTGCGCTGGCGCTGGCGTCGGGCTCGCATGTCGTCTTGGCCACGCCGACGGGGTCGGGGAAGTCGATGGCGGCCATCGCCGGCATCGTGCTGGCCCGAAATGCCGGCCGACGCTCCGTGTGGACCGCACCGATCAAGGCCCTCGTCGCGGAGAAGTTCTTCGAGTTGGTCGACCTGCTGGGCGCGACCGAGGTCGGCCTCGCCATTGGCGATGCGTCCATAAACCGCGACGCCCCGGTGCTGGTGTGCACGGCGGAGGTGTTCGCCAACCTCGCGCTGGGCGACGCCTTCCTGCACGGCGCCGCTCCGGGGTTCGCATGCCTCGACGAGTTCCACTATTACGGCGACACCGATCGGGGCTGGGCGTGGCAGGTGCCGCTGCTGCTTCCCCACGACACGCAGTACCTCCTCGCGTCCGCGACCCTCGGCGACGTCTCGCCGATCATCGCCGATCTCGAAGAGCGGACGTCGACCTCGGTCGAGACCATCACCAGTGTCAACCGCCCGATACCGCTGTACCCGGAGTGGCGCAGCACGCCGCTGGCGGAGAGCATCGTCGATGCCGTGGAGCGCGGGCTCTACCCGGTCTATCTGGTCCACTCCACGCAGGCGGCTGCCGTCGAGCAGGCGCAGTCGCTCGTGTCACTCCCGCTCACGACCCGCGAACAGCGCGAGGCCATCGCCGCGGCGGTGAAGGGTGAACGGCTGACCACCGGCTTCGGTCAGACCCTCGCCCGGTACCTCCGCAACGGCGTTGGCGTGCATCACGCCGGAATGCTGCCCCGCTACCGCCGACTCGTTGAGCGGCTCGCGGGCGAAGGACTGCTCGCGGTGATCTGCGGCACCGACACCCTCGGCGTCGGGATCAACATCCCGATCCGCACCGTGTTGTTCAGTGCACTTACGAAGTTCGACGGGCAGAAGGTCCGAGTGCTCCGTGCCCGCGAGTTCCATCAGCTGGCCGGACGGGCCGGACGGCCGGGGTTCGACCCCGACGGTCACGTGTGGGCCCAGGCGCCGGAGCACGTGATCGAAACGAACCGCGCGCTGGCACGCGCCGGCGATGACCCGAAGGCGCAGCGCAAGGTCAAGCGTGCCCCACCGCCGAAGGGGTTCGTGCACTTCGATGAGAACACATTCAATCGTCTACTCGCCGCGTCACCCGAGCCATTGGTGTCGCGCTTTCGTGTCACCGCGAACCTCGTGTCGAGCGTGCTTGCCCGACCCGACGGACCGGATGTGCTCAAGTCGCTTCTCCTCACAAATCACGACACGCCCACGCAGAAGCGGGCACACAAGAAGCGGGCCATCCACGTGTATCGCTCGCTCGAGGCGGCCGGTGTCGCCGAACGTCTGCGCGCTGACGATGGCACGTGCGTCGGGGTACGAGTCGGCTCACTCGTCGACGATGGCACGAACGATCGTGTCGACGTCCGGTTCGCCTCTCCGCTCGGCCCGTTCGCCCTCGAGGTGCTCGCCACGTTCGATCGCGATGATCCGTCCTACGTTCTCGATGTCGTGAGTGTGGTCGAGTCGATCATCGAGAACCCGCGCGCCATCGTGATCGCGCAGGAGAAGGCGGCTCGGGCGATGGAGATCGCCCGAATGAAGGCGGCCGGCGTTCCCTATGAGGAGCGCATCGAGAACCTCGATGGGATCACCTGGCCGAAGCCGCTCGCCGAGATCCTCGATTCGTGCATCGAGCTCTACCGCCGCACGCATCCGTGGGTATGGGAAGACCCGGAGCCGAAGTCGATCCTGCGCGAGATGCTCGAGACCGGCGAGACGTTCAACGGGTTCATCAAGCGCTACAAGCTCGAACGCAGTGAAGGGCTGCTCCTTCGCTACCTCACCGATGCGTGGCGCACCCTCGACCGGTCCCTCGCCAACGACTCCTACACCGACCCGCTCGAAGACGTGATCGAGTGGCTTCGGCTTCTCCTCAGCGCCACCGACGCCAGCCTCCTCGACGAGTGGACGAAGCTCTCCGGCGGCGAGGTTGCCGAGCACCACGTCGGCCACTCGCCGGTTGTTGTCGCCGGGCCGCCGCCGGCGTGGCGCACGAGCATCCGCACGGCGGCGTTCGGCTGGGTCGAGCTCCTCGCCCGCAAGGCCTACCCGTCGTTCTCCGACCGCATCGAGGGCGCGCCCACTCCGTGGGATCTGGAGAACTCGCTTGCCGACTACTGGTCCGAGCACGCGTCGATCGAGACCACGACGGAGGCACGATCGGCAGCCTTCTTCTCCATCGACGATTCGGTTCCCGGCACCTGGACCGTGACGCAGCGTCTCTGCGACCCCGAAGGCGACGGCGACTGGAGGATCATCGGCACCGTCGATCTCGCCCGTGCCGCCGACGACGGTGGGCCCACACTGGTGTTCAGCGCGGTCAGCCGACTCGGGCTGTTCGGCGGGTGAGCACGTTGACCTTGGACGACAACGCTTCACGCCAGCAGCGAGAAACGCGCGGGCTGCTGCTCGGGTTCGTCGGTGTGCTGTGTTTCAGCGTGTCTCTCCCAGCGACCCGGGTCGCCGTGCGCGAGCTCGGCTGGGTCTTCGTGTCATTCGGACGTGCCGTCGTCGCCGGGCTGCTCGCTCTGGCCGTCCTACTCATCACCGGAACGAAGCGCCCGCAACGCCATCACTGGAAGCCGCTGCTCGGCACCGTTGGGGGCGTTGTACTCGGCTTCCCGGCGTTCACCGGCCTCGCCCTTCGTCACGCTCCGGCCGGTCATGGAGCCGTCGTGATCGGGCTTCTTCCTGCCGCAACGGCCGGGTGGGCGCTGGTGCGCATCGGCGACCGTCCTTCGCGGCGCTACTGGTTCTTCGCCGCACTCGGTGTTGCTGCGGTGACCACCCTCGCGGCAGCGAAGTCGAACACCAAGGACCTCGCCGTCGGCGATCTTCTCCTGCTCGGCGCGGTCATCTCGGCCTCGTTCGGCTACGCCGAAGGCGCCGTCGTGAGCCGCGAACTGGGCGGCTGGCAGACCATCTCGTGGGCCGTCGTGATCGCGCTTCCGCTCACCGTGCCGCTCACCCTGCTCGGCCTCGGTCCGGTTTCGACGGCCGACCCCCGCACGGCGTGGTTCGGCTTCGCGTATCTCTCCGTGGTCTCGATGTACCTCGGGTTCTTCGCCTGGTACGCCGGACTCGCCATGGGTGGCGTGGCCCGGGTCAGCCAAATCCAACTGCTCCAGCCGATCCTCTCGCTCACGTGGGCCGGGCTGTTCCTCCACGAGGACATCGATGCACTCCTCATCGCGGTGGCACTCGTCGTTCTCGTTGCCGTGTTCGGATCGAGGCGATCGGCGATCGGCCACGCAGTTCCCGTCGCCCACGAGGTCCCGGTTGCTACGGTCACCGCCCGTCTATGAGCGACGCTACAGCCGATACCTCTGCCCTCTTCCCGGCGTTCACTGCGGCGCTCATCGCCGTCCTCGTCGGTGTCACCAGTTCGGTGGCAATTGTCTTCGCCGCGGCGAAGGCGGCAGGCGCGACCCCGGCCCAGACCGGTTCATGGATCGGCGCCCTCTGCATCGGCAAGGGTCTCAGCTCGCTGTACCTGTCGCGCCGTTACCGGACGCCGATCCTGCTCGCCTGGTCGACACCTGCCGCCGCGCTCCTCGCCACCGGGCTCGACGGCGTGACCATGCGCGAGGCCATCGGGGCATTCCTGTTCTCCGCACTGCTGCTGCTCATCACCGGTGTCACCGGCGCGTTCGATCGAGTGATCGACAACATCCCGCTCCCGCTCGCGTCAGCGCTGCTGGCCGGAGTGCTGGTTCGATTCGCCATCGACGGCTTCGCCTCGGCCAAGGCTGAGCCCGCACTCGTGATCTCGATGTTCGCCGCCTACGTGGTCTCGCGGCGACTCCTCCCCAAGTTCAGCGCGCTTCTCGTCCTCGGCGCGGGGCTCGCCGTTGCTCTTGCCCAAGGTTCGCTGAGCACGAATGGCGTGCACCTCGGGCTGGTCGACCCGCAGTTCGTCCGCCCGTCGTTCTCCTTCGGCGTTCTGCTCGGGCTCGGAGTGCCGCTCTACATCGTGACGATGGCGGCGCAGAACGTCCCTGGCGTCGCGGCACTTCGCGCGCACGGATTCGACATCCGCGTATCGCCGGCAATCACGGCGAGCGGCATCGTCGGTCTGCTGCTCGCTCCCTTCGGGTCCTTCGGGATCAACCTCGCCGCCATCACGGCTTCGATGGTGATGGGCCCGGACATCCATCCGGATCGCGATCGTCGCTATCCCGCGGCGATGTTCGCGGGGGCGCTCTATGTAGGCGTCGGCTTGATCGGCGGTTCGGTGGCGAGTGTGCTCGGCGTCTTGCCGAGAGCCCTCATTCTCGCG
>JANPDB010000274.1:0-8864 GCA_031431255.1 Acidimicrobiia bacterium
ATGGAGTTCAAGGCCACCGGAGGGGAACGTGCACTGTGCTCGCTCCTGCGCTCGACGAAACGAACCGGCGACGTCTATATCGGTTCGGCCGGGGACGCTGCAGTCGACGTCTTCACGCCGCTGTGCCCGGAGGTCACCACCACCGTGACCGACGCGATGGTGCCGACGATGCGAGCGGCGCGTCAGTCGGGAGCGGCGTGGTGCTCGCCTTCGCCCATCGGTCAGCCACCACTGTCGCGGGGGTCGACCTTCCGGCTGACGAAGGAATCCGTCGAATGGAATCACGCGCATGGCCTCGCCGTGTTCACCTGGACGGCCGATACGGAGGCGTCGCTGCGCTTCGTGGAGACGCTGGGTGTCGACGGGGTCTACACCGCTCGCGCTGACTTGGCGAAGCGGATACTCAACCGCTCGTAGCGAGAGATGTGTCATGCCAGCCGGACCCGAGCGAACTCCTGGAGCCCATCATCCCAGATTGGCCCGACCGGCAACCCACATGGACGAAAAGTCGTCGGCCGGCGCCGAAATTGACCTATCTGGGATGCGGTTGGGTCCGATGCGGGATGCGTTGCCGGGATTCGTTGCCGGGATGCGTTGCCGGGATGCGTTCCCGGGACGGCCGTAGCGGGAGATGGGTCAGCGCGGTCCGCGGAGCAGCTGACCCGGGAGCGCGCCAGTCGGCGTGTCGTGTTCGACCGTCACCGTCCCGCCGCACATGACCATGTCGTAGCCGTGGGCGCGCTGGGCGAGGCGTCGTGCCCCACCGGGGAAGTCGTAGACCATCTTCGCCGGCTCGGTATGGAGCGCATCGAAATCGATGAGGGCCAGGTCGGCCCGGAGGCCGGGAGCGACGAGGCCGCGGTCGGACAATCCGTAGAGAAGAGCCGTCTGGCGGGTCTGGCGATGGACGACGGACTCCAGTTCGAGCTTCGGGCCACGTGACCGATCGCGCGCCCAGTGGGTGAGCATGAAGGTCGGCATGCCACCGTCGCAGATCGCTCCACAGTGCGCTCCCGCGTCGCCGAGTCCCATGCGCGTGGATGGATGGCGATGAAGTGCGTCGAGCATCGACAGGTCGCCGCTCGCGTAATTGAACACCGGCCAGTACACGAAGCCCTGGTGATCATCAGCGCACATATGGTCGAGCAGAAGCGCGCGTGGGTCCGCTCCGAGCCGTGTGGCAACTGCCCCGATCGACGACACCGCCGGGTCCGGCTCGTAGTCGATGACACCGTGGTCGGCGAGGAACCAGCCAGTCAGGTCGACGTTGACGGAGGCGATCGCTTCGTCCCGTCGGGCAAGAAGTGCGACCTTCTGCTCGGCCATCGGCAACGACTTGACGGACTCCCAGACGGGGTTGCCCATGAAGGGATGGAAGCTGCCTTCGAGGCTCATGATCACGCCGATGGCGCGGCCGGCGGCCTGCGCGTAGATCGGCAGGCCCCGGCGGTGGAAGTCGGTGAGCGAGTCGAGGACGCCGTGCCACACGTCGGGATGGCTCTTCACCTGGTTGAGGTTGAAGCAGACCGGACGGCCTGTGCGCGTGGCCATCGTCTCCATCCACGTCAACTCGTTCGGCACGTCGGGGTGCCAGAACGCGCCCTGGAACACCCCATGGCCGGCCGCGCCGAGGGCATCGCCGCAGGCAAGAAGCTCATCGACACTGCAGGTCGTTCCCGGCACCAGCTCACCGGACTTGGATCGGTGGATCGGGGTGCGGGACGTCGAGAACCCGAGTGCTCCCGCCCGGAGACCTTCGAGGACAAGTCGGTTGAGCTCGGCGAGGTCGTCGGCTGTGGCCTCCTCGTTGTGCGCGCCGCGTTCACCCATGACATAGGCGCGCAGAGGACCGTGCGCCACCTGCGTCCCGACATCCATCACGAAGTGCTGCCGGTCGAGCGCATCGAGGTATTCGGGGAAGGTCTCCCATTCCCACGTGATGCCCTCGGCCATGGCCGAGCCGGGGATGTCTTCGACGCCCTCCATCAGCTCGATCAGCCAGTCATGGCGATCAGGGCGGGCGGGTGCGAACCCCACGCCGCAGTTGCCCATCACTACCGTGGTGCAGCCGTGCCACGACGAAGGCGTGAGCATCGGGTCCCAGCTGGCCTGGGCGTCGTAGTGGGTGTGGATGTCGACGAAGCCGGGGGTGAGCAGTCGGCCGCCAGCGTCGACCTCTCGATGACCCGCCCCGATCTCTCCGACCGTCTCGGTGACCTCGACGATCAACCCGTCACGCACGGCAACATCGGCGGTCCGGCGGGGTCCGCCCGACCCGTCGATGAGCGATGCGTTGCGGATCACGATGTCGTGCATCCGGCCATGATGTCAGGGCAACGACTGGTCTGCCGATCCGGTTGTCGAGAAATCTGGCGAGTGCTGTCACAAACGAACGTCGCTGGCCGTCGGTCTCTGCATGAACGGAAACGAAACCTCCGCAGTCACCCAGCACGACGTCGTCGTGGTCGGTGCCGGCCTCGCCGGCCTCGCCGTGGCCCAGCTCTGTCGGCGTCAGGGTCGCTCGGTCCTTGTGCTCGATCCGCACCCCGGCGGACGGGCGAGGTCCGACACGAAGGACGGCTTCATCTTCAATCGCGGCCCGCACGCGGTGTACCTCGGCGGCGCCACTGAACGGGTCCTGACCAACCTCGGCATCGCTCTGCCCGGTGGTCCGCCGCAGATCGCCGGCGGGGCGATCCTGGCGTGCGGGAAGACGGACCGTCTGCCGTTCTCGGCGTCCTCACTCTTGGCCTGCGGCTACCTCGGCGTCCGCGACAAGGCTTCTCTCGGTTCGTTCTTCGCGAAGCTCCCGAAGCTCCGTGCCGCCGAGTGGTCCGGTGTCCCGACCAATGAACTCGTCGGCGACCTCCGAGACCGGGCACGGCTGGTCGCGCTCATGGCCGTTCGTACGTCTACATACTCTGCCGCCCCTGATCGTCTGAGCGCCGACGTTACGGTGACGGCCCTTCAGGCGCCGGGCGTCCGCTACGTCGACGGCGGTTGGCAACGATTCGTCGATGAGCTGTCGGCCGGGTTGGAAATCGCGTCTGCTTCGGTCACCGCGGCCGGCGAAGGGGAGGTCCACAGTTCGGCCGGAGTCCACCGAGCGAACAAGGGTGTGGTGATTGCGGCCGGTACTCCGTCGGCCACCGCCTCGCTACTCGGTCTCGACCCGTTTCCCGTCGACGGACCGATCGAGGTCGCCTCGCTCGATCTCGGTCTCCGCGCGCCTGCTGTCCACTCGTTGCTCATGTCGCTCGATGAGCCGCTCTATCTCTCGATGCATTCACCCGCTGCCGCGCTCGCACCTCTTGGAAGTTTCGTCGCCCACGCGGCGACCTACATCACACCGTCGTCGGCGAAGGATCCGTCCGCCCAACGCGAGCAGCTCGAAGCCCACGCGCAGCGCGCCGGCGTGCAAACGGAGTCGATCGCGACGAGCCGCTATCTGCATCGCATGACCGTCGTCGGCGCGCTCCCGTCGGCGGAAAATGGAGGTCTCGTCGGCCGTCCGTCGGTCCACGCGCCAGGATTCTCCGATGTGTTCATCGCCGGTGACTGGGTCGGGCCCGAGGGCCAACTGGCCGACGCGGCGTTCGCCAGTGCCGAAGCAGTTGCTGCCTCCCTTTGCCACGACTGAACGGACGCGCCCGTGACCGACCCGACATCTGAGGCCGACGACGCGATGGTCGTATTCGCCGCGGAGCGGCCGCGCCTGTGGGGACTTGCCTATCGGATCTGTGGGACGCGCTCGGACGCCGACGACGTGGTGCAGGACGCCTGGCTCCGATGGAATGGCGCCGATCGCCCGACGATCGATCGTCCGCCCGCCTGGCTGACGACGGTCACGAGTCGACTGTCGATCGATCGGCTGCGATCTCGACGCCGCGATGCCCAGAGTTACGTCGGCCCATGGCTCCCCGAGATGATTGCCACCGGCATGGACGACCCTGCTGATCTCGTGGCGTCGCTGACCCTCGGGTTTCTGACGATGCTCGAACGGCTCGACCCGGTCGAGCGGGTCGTGTTCCTGCTCGCCGACGTGTTCGGGGAGTCGTTCCACGACATCGCCGCGACCGTCGATAGATCGGAGGCAGCGTGCCGCCAGATCGCCAGCCGCGGCCGCCGCAAGCTCCGCGATCCGAATCGTCGCCGAGACGTCGATCCGGCCGAGCAGTGGCGGCTTGCCGAAGCATTCTCGCGAGCCACCTTTGCCGGCGACCTCGCGGCGATCGAAGCGCTGCTCGCGCCCGAATCGGTGTTGCTCAGCGACGGTGGCGCTCACACCCGCGCCGCCCGCCGCCCGGTCGTCGGGCCGCACCGTATCGCCCGCTTCCTCAGCACACTGTCGCGTCGCCATCCGGACGTGCGGGGGGAACCGGCGGTGCTCAACGGCGAGCCCGGAGCACTGCTCTGGAACGGGACGCGACTGGAGTTCGCGGCGATCTTCCATACGTCGGCAAGCGTGGACGGAGAGCCGCTGGTCGAGCAGATCTTCCTGCTCCGCAACCCCGACAAGCTGGTCGGCCTCGTCCGGGAACGAAACCCTTCGGGAACGTAGGTCCCTTCGACCCAGTCAGGACAAGCACAAATCAGCTTGCCAAACGCAGTAGTTGCGGGAAATGCCGACGGTGAGTCCCCAAACAAACTGGGCCAAGACCGCCGTCCTGAGGAACCTTGTGGATCCGTTGAGCGACGAATCCTCGACCGAACAGTGATTGACCAGAGGTGGTGCCGGGTACGTCCCCGACCTGTCGACGACATGGAGAGGGACGAGACGATGGTGTTGAACAAGAAGGAAAAGGCGCGTCTCCCGGGAACGTTGAAGCGTTCACCGGAGAAGGCCCAGGACACCTACATGCACACGCTGGAGTCGGCCGAGGAGGTGCACGGCGACGGCGAGGCGGCGCATCGGATTGCCTTCGCATCGCTGAAGCACTCCTTCGAGAAGGTGGGCGACCACTGGGAGGTGAAGGACGAGCCGGGGCCGAGCGACGAGCAGGACGCCAAGGTCGGCGTGGACGCCCGCACGAGCACGACTCCGACCGCTGGCGGCGTCAACGCCAACGCCACGAAAGCCCACCTGCTTGACGTCGCGCAGCGTCTCGACGTCTCGGGCCGCTCGCGGATGACGAAAGGCGAGTTGGTGCTGGCCATCGACCGGGCAAATCGGGCGGCGACGGCAAAGGCGTCGAGGTCCTGACCAGTTTCGCCGGCGACGCCTCCGGCCGGGTTCGGCCGTTCGCCGCGGTTTCACGTTTCGTCGCCGATGCACCGGGTACCCTGTGGCTTCACGAGCCGGGAGAACCACATGATTGCATGGCAGAGTTCGGTCGACAGTGCCGCCGCTGAGGCGAAGGCCGATCACAAATTCGTACTGCTGGACTTCTTCTCACCGACGTGAGGCGGTTGCGCCGAACTGGATGCCGTGACGTATCCAGACGAATCCGTGTCCGCCGCTATCGCAAGCTTGTTCGTCCCGGTGCAGATCAACACCCAGGACGGCTCATCAAACACCGCCGAAACCGTTCAGCGGTTTCGGCAGGTCTGGACTCCTGACCTCCGCATCATCGACGGTGCCGGTGTCGAGCTCTACCGCTGGAACGGCTACCTTCCGCCGGCGGAATTCCTGCCCCAACTCTTGGCCGGTCGAGCACAAGCACTTCTTCGCTCCGACCGTGGCGACGAGGCGGCCGACGCCTATGCCGACGTCCTCCGCCGGTTCCCGACGAGCTTTCTCGCGCCAGAGGTCGCCTACTTCACCGCGGTGTCCCGGTACCGGGTCTCCCACCAGGCTCCTGACCTCCTCGAGAACTGGGGTCATTTGCAGCGCCGGTATCCGATGTCGGAGTGGCGTACCAAACAGTCCTTCGTCGAGAAGAAGTCGTAGCCGCCTCACATTTGCACCTCTCGCCTTCGATGCAGTCTTGGCAGTCCGTTACTGTGCCAGCATCTCGCGTCCCATGGCAGAGGAGCACACGATGGCGAATGCATTGGCAACGATCAACGTTGGGGTGGTCGGAACGGGTTTCATGGGGGTTGCCCACACCGAGGCCCTACGCCGTCTCGGTGTGAACGTGGTCGGCATCGTGGGCTCCACGCCCGAGCGCGCCCGGCAGAAAGCGGAACAGGCGAACCTTCCCCGCGTGTTCGATTCGCTCGAGGCGATGCTCGCCGAGCCGCAGATCCACGCGATCCACATCACCTCGCCCAACCACGCGCACTACGAGCAGACCAACGCCGTGCTCTCCGCCGGCAAACACGTGATCTGCGAGAAACCGCTGGCGCTCGACTCCACGGAAACGGCTGACCTGGTTGCCCGGGCGGCGGCGAGCGGGCTCGTGCATGCGGTCTGCTTCAACCAGCGCTTCTATCCGATCGTCCAGCAGGCGCACGCGATGGTCGCGGCGGGGGAGATCGGCGACGTTCGTCTCGTCACGGGCGGATACCTGCAGGACTGGCTGCTCCTCGACACCGACTGGAACTGGCGACTCGTCGCCGAAAAGGCCGGGGGCCTGCGCGCCGTCGCCGACAGCGGATCGCACTGGTTCGACAACGTCGAGTTCATCACCGGCCTGCGGATCGACGAAGTGTTCGCCGACCTGCACACGTTCCTCGATGTCCGCCGCCGCACGATCGGCGAGGTCGAGTCGTTCGCCGCCCATGGCGTCGGCGACGTTGAACGCGTGGCCGAACACGTCGCCAGTGACGATGCGGCGGGCATGCTGTTCCGGTTCGCCGGTGGCGCTCGCGGCACGGCCACGGTGTCGCAGATCTCGGCGGGACGGAAGAACGCCATGTCGTGGGAGGTCGACGGCTCGTCGTCGGCGCTGTCGTGGTGCACCGAGTCCCCCGACGATCTCTGGGTCGGTCATCGCGGCCGCCCGAACGAGATCCTCAAACGCGATCCCGGGCTGCTCCACCCCTCGGCCGCGCGCACGGTCGCGTATCCCGGCGGCCACGTGGAGGGCTACCCCGACACGTTCCGTGCCCTGTTCGCCTCGGTCTATGCCGACATCGTCGCGGGTCGCCCGTCACCGCAGCCGGCGTACCCCACGTTCGCCGACGGCCACGAGGCAACGCTGGTGTGCGAGGCCGTGGCCGCCAGCGCGGCGTCGGGCACCTGGGCGAAGGTTCGCCGCTGATCCGACCGTCGCAGCACAAAGGTTGTGGCGTCAGGTCGCTCCCTGAGCGACTGAGCGCGACATCACCGGTGTGCACGCACCGACCGGTCAGCCGACGTGGAGAAGGACGTCGCCGATCTCGCGGATGCTGTGCTCGGCGAGCATGGCCGTGTGGCCGGCGTCGCCGATCACCGGATAGTCGAGCAGCGTCGGGTCGCACTGCTCCATGCCGTGGTCGCTGAGCACGACGATGGCCGTGTGCTCCAATTCGCCGGCCGCAGTGATGGCGTCGATGAGGCGGCCGAGGCGGCGGTCGCTGTCGTGTTGCGCGGCGCGGGCGAGGGGCTCGTGCGGACCCGACTCGTGTCCGGCGCCATCGGTGAGGCTGAAGTTGACGAGCTGGAGCGTGGGCAGCGGATGCCCGGTATGCGCCGGACCCCGCCACTGCTCGATCGCTGAACCGAGGCTCGACTCGTCGATGCGGCTCTCGAAGCGGTAGTTCGCGCTCGCCTCGATGGCCCACGCCGTGGCGTTCGCCGCGACCATGTCCGGCGTCGCGTAGAACGGCCGCCGCTTGGCCCGGAACTCGGCGAATGTCGACCATGTTGCGCCGCGGTCGGCGTACTCGTACGAAGCCGAGGTGAACGCGTCGCGTCGCCAACGCGTCACTGCCTCGTGCACCGTTTCCACTTCGGAGGAGAGCCAGTCCTGCACGTGGACCATCGACGCGAAGTCGAGAAGGTTGGTGTGCGATCCGTCGGCGTTGAGGAACTCGTTGTGGATGATGCCGTGGCGTCCCGGGTGGACCCCGGTGAACGCTGTCGTGTGGTTGGGAAGTGTGACGGTGGGGAAGGAGGAGATGATGCCGTGACGGAGGCCGGTGCCGCGACCGAGGAGCGAGGCGACATTGGGCATCTCGCCAGCCGCCACGGCATCGGCGAGGAGGTTGGTGTTCGTGCCGTCGAAGACGACAGCGACGACGTGGCGGGCGGGACCCGTTGCCGGGTCGAGGACCGTTCGCATCTCGTCACCGTCCTGGGCCCGCAGACGGGCATCGGAACGAACCGAGCCGGTGGAGCTGATGGCTTCGCCGACAGACGTGCCGAGCATGGCGAGGAGCGTCGGCGCGACGTCGATGAGGCGGCCGTGGTCATCGACCCAGCCGCTCGACGCAACGCCCGGACCGGCAGCGAGGAACAGGCCGCGGCACTGCACCGAGGTGAGGGCCCCGTGGTTGCCGACATTCCCATGGAAGGGAAACGGTGAGGCGGGAACGCTCAGCGCCGCCGGTGTCTTGGGATCATCGAACAGCTGGCTCAGCGATTCATATGCATACGGACGACCGTGTTCGCGATGGTCGATCCGACGAGACGCCGCGGCCCGTTCGTGGTCGAGCTCGACGAATCGGGTCGTGTCGTGGGCGTCGAGCACGTCGACCCCAGTCAATGCGTCGATCTCGTAGTGCCAGCGAACGCCGTCGGGCGTACGCCGCCACGTGACCGAACCATGCGACGAGGTGAACGAGTAGCGATTCGGACCGATGTGCTCGGCGACTCCCTCCACCCGACTATCGCGCCCGGGATCGACGAGCGCGTCGCGCTGGCGCTGGGTGAGTGAACCGGGGCGGACGGTGCCGGACATTGCGCCACCCTACGCGTCGGTCACCCGAGACGTGCGACCGCCGCCGACCACGGCGCCAGTCGGATCTCGCCGGCCGTGATCGCGAGCGGTGTCCCGAAC